>CAZQJR010000074.1:0-11022 GCA_964592825.1 uncultured archaeon
AGTTCGAATGAGATAAAAATTTTATATATTGTAATATATTATAATTTTAACATAAATTCTACCTGGTATGTAGAATGAAAGGTAAGGAATATAATAAGGAAAGAAAAGTACGAATAGAGCTAAATCTACAAAACTCGTTGAAGTGAAGATAAGAAAAATTCTTCACTACAAATGCTTCGAAAGTTTTAAAAGTGACGATGGATAAGAACTGGGATGAGAGTTGGCGTTATCATGGGTTTATTTTTAATAGCCTTTGGAGTTCTACTCCTATTATCTGGTGGATGGGGTGGAGCTATACCCATAATCGTTGGAATATCCTTATCGCTTCTGAAGTTTGGTGAAAGCAGGATAGCCAACGTCCTCTTTGGACACTTCTGCATATTCTTGGGTTGTTTCCTTATAACATGGGGAATATACCTTCTACCGTATCCAAAGCCAACAATAGTCGATATACTCACAAAACCTCTTTTCTGGGGATTGTTTTCTCTCATGGGTGGAGTTTGTGCAAACTACCACGGTTTTTGCAGGTGTGTTAAATCGAAATCTTAAATCTGCTTTTCAACTTTTTTAGACATTTGTTGGAGAATTTCCAGTCCTTCAAATCGACTTCAACTATGGAATTCGAAAATCTCATAACGCATTTACCACTGCAGTGCATTAAACCCAAGACGTGTCCTATTTCATGCACAGCCTCTTTTAAAGCCCTCAGCTTGAGTAAATCCGCATCTGGTTCTAATCCGTAGAATTCTTGTCTAAGTCTCTTGAGAGATATCACAGCCCTTTTACCGAAAAGCTCAGCTTCACCAAACACGAAGTTTAAATCGTCGACATACAAATCGACTTCCGTGACACCAAGTACGACATCACACAAATCTGGCAGACTTCTCAGTATAACGGTAGAGTTGTACTGTCCCCTAATCGGGTTGAAGGCTTTTTGTGGGATTTCAACTTTCGGCAAGATCACACATTCACCGAAGATTTTAGCAAGGCTTTGTCTCAAAAAATCCAATACATCTGAATCGACATTTCCAATAGGGATTAGGCAAACCTTCATGTTTTCACCTTATTTCTCAGTAAAATCCTGATCAGCAAAAGACTTATCTCAAAGAATAGAACCATCGGCACTGCAACCATAAGCTGTGTAAAGATGTCTGGTGGAGTTATAACAGCTCCTATGATGAAGAAACCAACGTAGAAGTGTCTTCTGTAGTAGGTTAGGGTGGAATACTTTACGATATCATTGCTAACGAGCACGAACATTATAAGAGGCAATTCGAAGACAAAGCCGAAGACTACGAGCATCAATACGATGAAAGAAATAAACTCCGAAATCGTGTAATAGGCTAAAGCTCCCTGCTGAACCGCTAAACTGTATAGAAACTTCATGAATATTGGTAACATTATGTTGTATCCGTATATGACACCTAAGCTAAATAGTATTACGGCTACAATACCGTACCTAACAGCCTTTGATTTGGATATGTTCAGGTTGTTCAAAAGCTCCGTTCTCGTTTTAAGTGTGTCGTAGATGACCTTTACAATATAAGGTAAGGCTACGGCTATACCTAAATAAAGGGAAATTCTCAGCTTTAAGATCAAAGGTTCAAGTGGATAGGTAAATACAATCTGTGCCCCTTCTGGCAGAAGGTCACTTTTAATCTTTTCTATCAGCCAATCGGTTATGAACGTGAAGGATATAGCCCATACAACGAATATTATCAGAACGATTCTCATCAACTTCCTTCTCAAGCCGAGTAAAATCTCTGCAATTTCTTTAGCTGTTAAATCAGCCATTGCACAACTTTTACAAGATTTGTATTTAAACTTAAGCAAAACCCTTAAATTCAAATACCTTCAAATTCCACTCGAAGCCGCCGTGGCTTAGCCTGGTAGAGCGGGTGATTCGTAATCACCAGGTCCCGGGTTCAAATCCCGGCGGCGGCTCTAAATCGTAAGCTTAAAGAACGTCCGAATTGAACTCTTATACTGTGAACGTCCTTCAGGAAGAGGAACTGATCAGAGAGCTTATAGAGAGAGTAGCTGGGGAGATAGGGGTAGTTATATACGAGCTTAGGCCTAAGAAGGAGTTCACGGACGAGCAGATAGCGATGGAGTTGGGGGTAGAGATCAACGAAGTGAGAAGGGCACTCTTCGCACTCTACGAGTTGGGACTGGCGGAGTACAGGAGGAAGAGGGACGACGAGACGGGTTGGATGGAGTACTATTGGAGGATAAGGTACGACAAGCAGAAGGAGGTTCTTAAGAGGGAGCTCCTGAAGACCAAGAAGAAGCTTGAGGAGAAGCTCGAGGACGAGACCAACACCGTCTACTACATATGCATGAACGGATGTATGAAGGTAACGTACGAGCAAGCGATGGAGTTCGACTTCGTATGTCCGAGGTGCGGGGCACCTCTGGAGTACTTCGATTCGAGCTTGGCCGTGGAAAAGGTTAAAGAGGAGATAAGAAAGATAGACGAGATCCTGAAGAGGTTATGACCCACCCTCTTTTGAAGAAGAAGGGTTTCATTCTGGACGTGGACGGGGTCGTGTGCAGGGGTAGGAGACCCATAGAGGAGGGGGTGGAGGCGGTAAAGAAGCTCAAGGACATGGGTAAAAAGATCGTTTTCGTGTCCAACAACTCTACGAGGAGCAGGAGAATGTTCGTGGAGAGGTTTTCCGGATTCGGGCTCGAAGTCGAAGAGGACGAGATCGTGCTCGCAACTTACGCCACAGCGAGCTTCATAGGGAGGGAAAGGAGGGGAGCGAGGGTTTTCACTACGGGGGAGGAGGGGTTGGTTGAGGAGCTCGAACTCGGAGGTCTGAAGGTCGTCGATTACGAGGACGCGGAATACCTCGTCGTCGGTTCGAACAGGAACGTGGATTACGGCTTAATGACGAAGGCGCTCAGGCTTTGCCTTAGAGGTGCTAGATACGTGGCCACCAATCCGGACAGAATATTTCCGGGCGAGGACGGGCCGATTCCGGGGACTGGAATGATAATAGGAGCGCTATACTGGATGACGGGGAGGTTGCCGGACGTGGTGGTCGGAAAGCCTTCGAGGGTCATAATGGAGGAAGCTTTGAAGATGCTGGGGTTGAGACCTGAGGAAGTTGTGGTGGTTGGGGATCAGGTGGAGATAGACGTTAGGGCGGGTAAGAGGATAGGAGCGGAAACTCTCCTCGTCCTCTCCGGTGTTACGAGGGAGGAGGATCTGAACGGAATTCACCTGAAGCCCGACTACGTCCTTAGACATCTGGGCGAACTGTTCGATTAACTTTAAATTCGTTCGACCTTTTCTTATCTTCATGGAGGTTCTCTTCGAGAGGGACGGCGAGATTGGCCACGTTGTGCTGAACCGCCCCGAAAAGAAGAACGCCCTTAGCTCGAACATGCTTGCGAAATTGAACGAGATATTTTCTGAGATCGCCGAGGACAGGACGGTAAAGGTCGTCGTTCTGAGGGGCAACGGAGGAAACTTCTGTTCGGGTCACGACCTCAAAGAGCTCTTAAATGACCCTTTGGACGTAAGAAGACACTTCGAACTATGCGGAAGGCTTATGCGTGCGATCAGAAACCTCCCGCAGCCGGTGATAGCGGAGGTGGAGGGATACGCGGTCGCTGGAGGGTGTCAACTCGTCGCCGCGTGCGATCTCGCGGTGGCGAGCGAGGAGGCCAAGTTCGGTTTGCCGGGGATAAGGCTTGGAATATTCTGCTTCACACCCTCCGTATTCGTTAGCAGGAACGTCGGGGTTAAGAGGGCTTTCGAGCTCGCCATAACTGGAAGGCTGATCGACGCCAAGACTGCGCTGGAGTGGGGGCTCGTTAACGAAGTTGTCGAGAAGGACAGGTTAAGGGAGAAGACGCTGGAACTCGCTAAAACGATCGCCGGTTACGATTTCGACGCGATCTCGTCGGGTAAGAGGTTCTTCTACGCCCAGCTTGAAATGAGTGAGTTCGGCGCGTTGGAGTTCGGAATAAACACTATATCCCTTTATTCAGCTTCTAAATCTGCGAGGGACGGAATAAGAGCTTTTCTCGAGAGAAGACGATAAACTTTTAATTTTTCCGGAGGAGAACATAACGATGATTACCATCGGCATCGTTTCGAGGTACCCTCCCGTTCATTGCGGGATAGCCGAATACACCAAGTTTCTGATCTCTGCACTGCGATCCCTCAATCCCAAGCTTAGGATATACGTATTCTCAACCTACGAGGCCTACAGGGATGGTTACGAGGACGAGCTCGGGGTAAGGGTTCTTCCGTGTTTTGACGTCGAGGAGAAGAGCTACTCCGACCTGCTGTCCCAACTCGCGGAGGTGGGAGGTGTGGACGTTCTTCACGTTCAGCACGAGTACGGTATATTCGGGGAGGGCAAGCAGATAATAAGGGCTCTCGTTAAGGCGAAGGAGGAGGAGCTTGCCAAGAGCACGGCGATAACCATGCACACCGTCGACCATCCTTACGGAAGGGATTACGCCTTGAGGTTTCAGGCGTCGCTGAACGATGTGGACGCCGTCATAGTTCACAGCAACCTTCAGGAATTCGAACTCCAAATGCAGAACATAGACACGTCGAGGCTGTTCAGAATACCCCACGGAACCCTCATAAATCCTTACCTGAGCTATACGAAGAGCTTTTTGTCCAAGAGCTTGGGTTTGAACGAGGACGAGTTCAGGGGAATAATACTCGCCATTCCGGGATTCTTGAGGAAGGACAAGGGGGTTGACGTCTTGCTCGAGGCATTGAGGATGATAGAGGACATCAAGTTCACCATTCTTCTCGCCGGGGAGCCGAGGGATCCCGAACTGCACGAGCTCGTCACCGAGAAAACGGAGTACAGAACCATAGTGATAGAGAGATACCTCTCGGGGGACGAGATACTGAGGGTGGTCGCGCTCGCAGACGCTATAGTTTTGCCGTACAAGGATAGAAAGGGAGCCTACGCCGTCAGCGGGATATTGCACCTTTCTATGGGCGGGCTTAAGCCGATAATAGGCAGTAGGACTCCGAGGCTCGTGGAACTGTACCAGTTCGCTCCGGACATGACCGTTCCTCCGAACGATCCGAAGGAGTTGGCAAACAAGATCAGATGGCTCGTGGAGAACTACGACTACGCGGTGGCATACATGACGGAACTCTACGGATACGCAGCGAGAACGCAATGGATAAGGATGGCGTACAGACACCTGAAGCTCTACCGCTCCCTCCTCAACTGAATTCTTTCGATTACCTTCCTCTTTTTCTCCATTGCCCTTCTAACAGCCTCGTCCACCTTTCTGCACATCTCCTCGAAGTTCTCCGGCGTTTCCTCGCCCACGACCTTCTTTATCGGAGTGTACGCGGATTCCCTGAACTTGGGTTTTAGGGGTTTCTTCTCTCCGTCCTCTATTATCCAAGCCCCCCTTCCCTCTTCAACCCATCCGACTACGTCCATCCTAACTCCCACCCTTTTCACCGCCCTCACGACCTCTTCCGCAACGTCCTCGGGGCATATCACCATGAGGGAATCGATCGATACCCCCATGAAGTCTATTCCGAACTCCTCGAGCATTCCGAGCACCCTTTCGTTGACCATGCTCCTGCATTTCTCGTAATCGAAAACGAGAGCCTTGCCGGAGATCTTGGATATTTCCTCCGCATCCCCCCTTATCCCACCGTTGGTGACGTCGCTCATCGAGTGTATCCTTCCGACGACTCCCGAATCTATTATCGACTCGCACGCGATGAGGAAGTCCACGTTCAGGGTTTCCTCCACCACCTCGTGCCTGCCGTAGTATATGGCCGTAGTCGCCACCGTCCCCCCGCCGGCTCCCTCGCTTAGCAGAATTAAGTCTCCCTTCTCCACGTTCTTCCTCGGAGTCAGGTGCTCGGAAACCCCGACGCACCCCACGCAACCCGTCATCCTCTCCCCTATCACCATGTCCCCCCCTATCCTCAGCGTCGATCCAGCCACTAAGGGAACGCCCATCACCTCGCACACGGTCGTAATTCCTGCTATGTGGTCGAATATCTTCGAAACGTCTCCGTCGTCGGCAACGTGTATGTCCGAAAAAACGGCTATCGGCTTTGCGCCCATAACGTATACGTCTCTCATCGCTGCACGGGTTACGTGAAATCCCGCTATGAAGGGGAACTCGCTGAGCCTCGAATGTATCCCGTCGACGGCGACGGAGATGTAGAGGTTACCCACCCTGACCACCCCAGCGTCGTCGAGATCCTTGGACGATATTACCGAGCCCGAGGAGGAGATCATCTCCGCAATCTTTTCGTGAACGTAGAAGTCACCTCTGCCCCTCGATCCCACACCGAACTCTCCCATCTTAACCCCGCTCCTGTAGTAATCGAGGACGGGATCCGTCTTGGAGTACGCGTTCCTGACCTCCACGATAACTGCTTCAGCCCATCTCTCCGCCCTCTCTCTGTCCCATCCCTTGATCTCCACGATTCTTTCGACGAGCTTCTCCCTAACCTCCTCCTCACTCAACCTTTCGAGCAACCTCCTCGCGTAACCTTCGAGATCCATCGAACCCCTTTACCCCCAAAGACTTATAACTCAATCCCCGCAAACCAAGGTCACTCCCAAAACTATCAGAACCGTCCCTATCAACACCTTAACCCCGACCCTCTCCCCCAAAATCACGGAGGAGAGGAGGACGGTGAATAGGGGATAGATGGAGGTTATTGGCACCACCCTCGAAGCCTGAGAGAATCTCAAGGCCATGTAGTAGAGTATCATGGCCACTCCCCCGCCCAACGCTCCCGCGACGATCAGATACGCCACGTTCTTGGAGTTCAGAGCCGATAGATCGAAACCGAAGGCGATGGTGGCTAAGATCAAAAAAACGATAGCTCCCGTAGCCCTAACGAGGTTGGCGACGTAGGGGGAGACCCCGGAGGATGCAACGATCCTGTCGAAAAGCGGGGCTATTCCCCAGAGCAGGGCGGCTATCAAAGCCAATATCTCTCCCTTCATTCTCTCAACCTCCTGTTGAACTCGAACATCATTATTCCCGCCGCGACGGAAAGGTTCAGACTTCCCACCTTACCCTTTCCCGGTATCTTGGCTATGAAGTCGCACTGCTTCTTCACTGGTCTCGAAATCCCCCTGTCCTCTCCCCCGACGACCATCGCGAGGGGTGGGGACATGTCCACGTTGTCTATCGGATCTCCGTCAAGATCCGCACCGACGACGGTTATCCCGTACTTCTTAAGCTTCTTAAGGACGTTGGCCAAGTTCTCGACCCTCGCAACGTCGAGATGTAGAACCGCGCCCGCCGACACCCTCACGACGGTGTCAGTTATCTGGGCGGATCTCCTCTTCGGAATCACGACCCCCGCGCACCCGAAGAACTCGGCCGATCTGAGCACCGCACCCAAGTTATTCGGATCCTCGACGGAGTCCAAGAAGAGGAGGAAAGAACCCTGTCTTAGGCACTTGTCTATCAGGTAGTCAACTTCCACGTACTTTATCGGGGCTATATCCGCGCATATCCCTTTGGAATCCTTAGGCAAAGCGGAACGAGGAACGTAAACGACCGGAACACCCATCTTCTTCGCTTTGGCGACTATCTCCAATACCCTCGGATTCCTGCACTCCCTATCGACGAACACCTTGTTCACCTTCCCGGCCTTAAGAGCCTCTGCCACGCTGTTTATCCCGCCGACCTTCATCGTTCTTGGATGTGGTGCTGGGTAATTAACTGTACCGTCAACGGTTTTAACAGATCCGTAGAACGATGGGGCGATGAAGGAGGTGGGATTCGTAAGTTCGAACCCCGTTAACGTTAGGATACTCGAACTGCTCAGGAAGAAGGAGGCGGACATCGAAACCATATCCAAGCTCACGAGGATCCCCCTTCCCACCCTCAGGGTGGCGATGAAGGGTTTGAAGGAGAGGGGGCTCGTCGTGGAGGTGGAGGGAAAGTTCAGGATAAGCGAGGAAGGTTTGGAGGTTCTGAAGAGGCTATGATACTCAAGGAGTTCGAGACGAAGGGGGAGAAGGTGTTTCTGATAAGGGATCTGATAGAGGTTAGGATACCGAAGGATCGCTACCTAAAGCTTGCGAGGAGGTATCCTAAGGAGTACATAATATCCTACGCCGAACCGAAACGTCTGGTTCATCACGTTACCAAGAGAAACCTCGTTTACGTGACTAAGGAGAGCGGAATTCCTCTGCTCGGTCACGCCGCTTTCGGGCTCATAGACAGGGGAACCAACCTCATTCAGGTCAGGGCAGTAACCGGATGTAACCTTAACTGCATATTCTGCAGCGTGGACGAGGGGAGGAGGAGCAGGACGAGGGTGACCGACTACATCGTCGAACCCGACTACCTCGTTGAGGAGTTCAGGAAGGTGGCGGAGTTCAAGGGGGACGGGGTGGAGGCTCACATAGACGGACAGGGAGAACCCCTTCTCTATCCCTACATGGACGAACTCCTGAGGGGTTTGAGGGAAACGAAGGAGGTTAGGGTTATTTCCATGCAGACGAACGGCATACTGCTCAACGAAAAAAAGATAGAAGCTTGGGAGGGTCTGTTGGACAGGATAAACCTCTCCCTCAGCACCCTCGATGAGAGGAAGGCGGAACTGATATACGGGTGCAGGTATCCCCTGAAGAGGGTTATCGAGGTAGCGAAGGCGATAGCGGAGAGCGATATCGACCTTCTCATAGCCCCCGTCTGGCTTCCGGGGGTCAACGATGAGGACATGGAAAAGCTGATAGAGTTCGCTCTGGAGATCGGGGCGGGGAAGAGGTGGCCTCCGCTTGGAATTCAGAAGTACATTCCCTACAAGTTCGGAAGAAAGCCCAAGGTTGACGTAATGAGCTTCAGGGAGTTCTACGATAGACTTAGGAGACTCGAGGAGGAGTACGGTGTGAAGCTCGTTCTAAGCCCCAAGGACTTCGGGATAGAGAGGAGGCCGAGGATCCCGCATCCGATAAAGAAGGGGGACGTTTTCAAGGCGAGGATAGTGGAGGAGGGGAGGCTGAAGGGGGAGAAGCTCGTTGTCGTTAAGGGGAGGGTCGTTACGGTGCTCACGGATAGAAGAGTCGGAGACTGGGTGAGGTTTCAGATAGTCAGGGATCACGACGGCATATTCTTGGGAAAGGAGATCTAAAAGAACTTCATGGCGAACTTCGCGCCCAAGATGTAGAATATCACTCCCAAGATCTTCTTCACCTGCGATGGAGTTAAATGGCGATGGGTAACGTACCCCGCCGAATATCCCGCGAACACAGCCGGAATTGCAGTTGCGAGGGTTATAGTCCAATCGACACCACCCAACTTCCAGTAGGCTAAGAAGCTCGTGAAGGAGCTGAACGGCACCGCGAACGCGGTTACGGTCGTTACGACCTTTGGATCTATTCCGTAAAGTATGAGCATGGGAGATATCAGTCCACCTCCGCCTATTCCCAGCAATCCAGAAAGGAAACCAGCCAGCGCTCCGACGAAGAGAGGATAGAGAGGAGAACATTCATTTTTCTTCTCCATTCCGTTCTTGGGTATGAACACCATGGTTCCAGCGAAGAACAGGAAGCCCGTGAAGGCCATGCCCACGACCCTTTCGGGCACTAAGAACGATACGTACGCTCCTACGGGGGAGAACAGTACGGATGTTAGCACGACCGGAACGGCGAGTTTGAGGTTTATCCTACGATGCCCGATGTTGTGTGCGGTGATGGACGCCGTCGATATGAAGTTCGTGAATAGACCGGTGGATCTCGCAATCGGAAAAGGCACGCCTAAGAACACGAGGATGGGTATCAACGCAACGGCCGATCCGAGACCGCCCAGTCCGAATACGAATGCGGTAACGAACGCGACCACCGACACGATCAGAGGTTCGACCATGTAATCCGATCGTTTGGTATAGTATTTAAACTTTATGACACAGAAATGTTTAAATAATAATACGTTGATGAAGTTGTATGGTCAATGCGGTCGTGGTCTGTTGCGAGAAGATAAGGGATAGGATCTGTATGGGATGTGCGAGGTGTTTTAAAGCCCTATCGATGAAGGCGGGGAAGTTCGGGGAGTTCGATGATGTGCGAATAGTCGCATGGACAAGCTGTGGCGGTTGCCCCGGGCTCGTCGTACCCAAGATGAACAATCTGAACCTCGTGCTAAGGCAGTTGGGGGTCGATTACGATGTCGTGTTCATAGGATCGTGCATCGTAAAGGCCGTTAAGACCGGAAACTGTAGCATAGACTTAGAGAAGCTTGTTAAAGACTTGGAGGAAGAGATCGGAAAGAAGGTCGTAGTTGGAACCAAACCGCCGGAGATATGAGGAAGTTCATCGTTACCTTGCTTAACGCCGGTATATCCGCGATGATGTTCTACGCCTACGTTGTAACGGGTAGCTCCGCTTTACTGGCGGAGGCCTTTCATAACGTTTCGGATTTTCTATGTCTACTTTTTTCCGTTCTTTCGAAGTATGAAGCCCTTTCCGCCTTGCTCAACGGATCCTTCGTGATCGTAGCTTCCGTTCTCGTGATGGCAAAGGCGATTTTGGGGCGTGTATCGGGTGGTAAGGTCATAACGCTCGTATCCTCCATCGCCTTGATCGTCAACATTGTAGGTTGGGCTCTGCTTCGAGAGAGAGGACTCGATATGAGGGCGATGAGACTACACTTGGCGGGAGACGCGCTATTTTCTGGATTGGTCGTATTAGCAGGATTGGCGGTTTCCAAAGGTGTTGTTTTCGTGGACAAAGTCGTTGCGATGATCATCTCATCCTACATGTTCTTGCACGGTCTTGGGATAGTCAAGGAGAGTTTGGACAAACTTTAAAAGGAGATGGGTTTCCGAAAGAATCGATGCCCGAATACAGGATAGCAGTGGTAGACAGGGATAGGTGTCAGCCTAAGAAGTGCTCTCAGGAGTGCATAAAGTACTGTCCCAAGATAAGAACGGGCGTGGAGGACGTAATAGTAATAAAGGACGGAAAGGCCGTTATTTCTGAGGAGCTTTGCGTAGGGTGTGGTATATGCGTCAAGAAGTGTCCTTTTAAGGCCATA
>CAZQJR010000075.1:0-20995 GCA_964592825.1 uncultured archaeon
CCAACTCCACCATTTCTTCGCCCGACATTACCGCCCTTCCGACTCCGAAAACGGAATCGTTGTAGAAGACGACCACGTCGTTGGGTCTTATCCTCTCGTCCGCCTCCTCCACTCCGGCGGCGAAAATCGTCCCCTTCGGTATGAAGTCCCCTATCCTAACCGTGTAAGCGTTCTTTTCGAGTAAAAATTTTGCCAGAGGTGCGTAGACGTCGAGCATCCCGTACCTCGTATCCACCCTCGCCACCCTGTCCGCTTCGAAGAACTCCAAGTTGGGATACCTACCCCTCGCCCTCACGCTCCCAACGTAATCCACGCCGAACTGATACCTAACCATGTGCTCGAACAGGGATAGCTTGGGATCGAACGGATCCTTGTCGAAGTCGAGAACCCTCTTTAACTCTTCGAGCGTTTCAACGAACCTGACGTCCACCCCCGCTCTCTCCACCACCCTCCTGTATCCACCCTCCACGTAAGCTACGACGAGCTCGAAATCCCCCTTCTCCACGAACCTCGAAAGCCAACGGGAGACGAACTCTATCTCGCTCTCGCTCCATCTTCCGGTTACCGGAACGTCGTAGTTAACCGCAGGATACGTAAGCTCGAAGACCCTCGGAACCACGAGGGGGGAGGAAACGACTATCTCCTCAACCCCCACAAGGGCATCCCCTAAAGCCCGTCTTATTCTCGTGTGGGACTTCGATAGGGAGTACGGTTTCTTAGCCGAGCACGGCAGTATCAGAAGAACCTTCCCCTTAGGCCTGTAGGCCTCCACCGCCCTCCTGAGGAACGTCTTTACCTCCGGCCTTTCGAAAGAATCCTCGCTCGTAGGAAGGAGCTTCGATTTCTTGAATACGGGATGGAACCTTTCGTGGATTTCGTACCTCTCGTCCGCGATCCTGAGCATCGCCGTCAGTTCGGGATCGAACTTGACGTGGGCTTCGACGAAGTTTCTGAAATTCTCCCTCCTTATATGCTCCTTCACGAGCTCGATCTGTCTTCTCATTACTTCGACGTTGTGAGCGGCCAGAAGCTCCTCGTCGAGCTCATCGTTTCTTCTGCAAACCTCGCAACTGCAGGGAAGGGTTTTCAGGGATTCGAGCTCGAACTCCCCAGTTTCGAGCATGTATACGCCCTCGTACGCCTTTATTATCGGAAGTATGGGATCGACGAAGTCCACACCCAAGTAAACGAGGATCGGCAGGTTTTTCGGCGTTGCGAGGGCGGGGACGTACAGGGGATCGTGCGTTTTCGACCTGACTTCGAGCAGAACCTCAACGAGCCTCCTCGGACTCAAAACCCCGAGCCCCGTTAGTATTACCAACCTCCTTTCTCTACCCCTCAAAACCTCGAACCTCTTAGGATCGATTTCCTTCAGGACGTATGGGGCTTTTCCGAAATCGAAGTCGTGCTCCCTCGGATCTATAATCCCCGGACTCTCGTAAACCCTTCCTTCAATCTCCACCCTGCATATCCTCGCCAACCCTTCCCTCTTCTCCAACATCCCTTATCACCGCGTTTTCGGGAAGATCCCTTACGAAATCCCTCCACTTTCCACCAACGAGTATCAAAAATCGCCTGTCGCTGTGGTGCCTCAAAAACCTCCTCAATCCCTCCACCGCAATCCTAAGGGCTTCGTCCTCCAAGAGCTCGGGCGGTGGGATCTCTGCGTGCCCGGCGGGATAGGATTCGAGCATCTCCACGGGAACTACCCCAAAGCAGGGGCGGAGGTAGAAGTCCGCTGGAACGCCCTCGTCGGAGGATATAACGATCTCGTCCCTATCCGGAAGCTCCACGTTAAGCACCCTATCCCAGTGTCTGATCACCGCCGGTCTGTAACAGCTTTCCACCCCGGTGTAGAGGAAGGAATGTTTCGACGATGGATCGTAGAGCTCCAGTATCCTTCCGTATTCCCTGATCTGCCTCCAAGCGAAGAGAAGGTTCGGATGGCTTCTGATCCTGCACTCAACGAGTTCGAACAGGGAGTTCTCCCTTATCGCCTGCTTTATCCTCCTGATTTCCTCGAAACAAACCCTCAAGTTGTGCTCCGCCAACAACCTCGCCCTCGTCTCTTCGTCCATCCTCCTTAGCTCCTCGGGAGTATGTTCCAAGCACACGGGACACGAGCAGGGGAAGTACTGTAGCTCTTCGAGCTTCTTCGTTCCGTAGGGAGTTAGATACCTCCCGTCCTTTGCGTATAGGGCGTAGGCCGCTGAATCGAAGAGGTCACATCCCAAAGCGACAGCCATGGCGAACACCATCGGATGACCGGCGCCGAAGAGGTGAACGGGGGCGTTTGAGGGGAGCACGGATTTGACCTCGAGTATTATCCTCACGAGATCCGAGAACCTGTAAGTGTCCATCAGGGGAACTATCCCTCCTATGGCGTAAACGTCCCCTCCTATCCTCTTCGCCTCCTCCGCACTCCTCCTTCTCAAGTCCAAGTGGGTCGATCCCTGAACGGGTAATGCGAGCAGGGAATTTCCTCCCTTTATCCTCTTCGCCTCTCTCTCCCTTTCGAGCGTGATCTCGAGATCCCTCTTGGCGGTTTCGTAGTCAGCATCTGGGGGTGTTGGGATATCGAGGGGGACTACGACGTCAGATCCAATTTCCATCTGGAACCTGAGTATTTCCTCGTTTCCCACCTCCACGTCTCCGTAAACCATGAGCTGGTAGCTACCGCTGTCCGTCATGACGGGCAACTCCACGCCGAGGAGGGAGTGAACGCCGTTTTCTAAAGCCCTCTCCCTGAGCTCTGGCGTCCTGTAGATTATGTAGGCGTTCGTTATCAGCATCTCCGCTCCGAGATCCTTCAATTCCTTTGCGGATATCATCTCCACGTTCGGATTTACGACTGGCATGAGCACGGGGGTCTCCACCTTTCCGTGGGGGGTTTCGAGCTTTCCTATCCTTCCCATCGCATCTTTGGCTATCACTTCGAACATCGTAGCGGAGTACGCGGTGGACTATTTCACAGTGTCGATAGAATTACGATCGCCACACCCATCTCCACCAAAGCGGGTATTAGGATCGAAAGGACGACGCTCCTTCCGAGGAACTTGGCCACGAATCCGAACATTAGGGGGATGTAAGCTACGAGGTAGGACAGACCGATTACGAGCAGAACGGGGCCTATCGAGGCGTATATGTTCTTCGTTGCCTCCAAGCTCTCCGCCATCGTTGAGGATATGACGAACATCGCGAAGACTGACGGGAACAGAAGGATCGGGATCGAGCTCTTGAGCATTAATAGAAACGTCGAGATTAAGTAGATCTGGCATCCGAGCAGGGTTTTGGAGAGTATCACGTCCCTCCTTCTGACGGGAAGGGTTGCGAGCAGATCCCTCCTCTCTATTCCCATCGAAACGAACGTTACTATAGGAAGATACCCGAGCACTATCATGAGCGATATCGTGGGGTTCATCGAAATTGCACCGAGCAGCAACCCCTCGCCCACCGGAAGGAATACTATCAACATTAGTCCGGGATTTCTCGTGATCATCTTGACGTCCTTCTTCAAAAACGCCATCACGACGCCCGTCTTCTTGATCTCGAACTTCTCGGAGGTTGGAATCCTGATCCTCGCCTCGCACCTAACGAGGTCGACGCACCTCCTCGCCGCAAACACGCTGAGGATCACGAACGGGACGGATGTGGCCAAGGCGGTGGGATCGGGAACGCCCATGGAGATTATAGCGTAGTTGAACGGGAAAAGGAAGGAGAACTCGTACACCAATCTCTCGTAACCCTTAAGCTTCGATAGAACGGAGAGCATGCTGGAAATTCCGTAGGCTCCGAAAACCGCTACGCTCCAAGCCAAGTAGGTTACGATTCTGAGGACGGTTGCGAGGGGGGAGGAGGTTGAGTAGCTTATCCTCTCGTAGAAGAACTTCGCGAACTTAAGGGATAGCCAGAGGGACAGGGTTTCGACGCTGATTATGCAGACGAGGGAGGGGAAGAAGGAGAGAACGCCGTGAAACACCGCCATTGCGATTGGGAAGCTCAGGGTGAGGAGGAAGAGGGGGACGTCGAATATCCTGAGAAACGCGAACAACCTGACCTTGGCTATCTCCTCCTCGCTTAGGGGAAGGGTGTAAAGGATTTCGAATCCCTTGGAGACGAACGTGGTCATCGTGTGTAGGAAGAAGAACGTCACCACGAACAGCGTCATTAGGTAGAACGCGGATACGTCGATCGCGGATAGGGAGGCGGAGTACACCCCCGTTGTTACGAGTAAAGCCGATATTATGAGCTTGTTTATTATTGCCTGCCTGCGAATACCCTTCAGGAACCTCTCAAGGTTTTTAACGCGCCTATGGGCGAATTCTCCGAGGAAGGTGTCGATGTAGAGGGGGTAGGATATCTTCCAGAGTTCTCTAAGAGATCGCATCGATTATCTCCTCCAGATCCTCCCCTCCGACGAGGGTCAGGAAAACGTCTTCGAGCGATCCCTCCACCTTGGCTACGCTCTTAAGCTCCTCTAAGCTTCCCATCGCTATTATCCTGCCCTCGCTGAGGACAGCTATTCTATCGCACAACCTCTCCGCTATCTCCATTATGTGAGTGGAGAAGAGAATAGCCCCTCCTCCTTCGACGTGTTTTTTCATTATCTCCTTGAGTATCCTCGAAGACCTCGCGTCGAGACCGTTTAGGGGTTCGTCGAGTATCAGAAACTTGGGATCGTGCATGAGTGCGGACACTATCGAAACCTTCTTTCTGTTTCCCATCGAAAGCGTGGCTATCGGTTTGTTCACGAACTCCTCGAGCCCAAACACTTTAACGAGCTTTTTCGCCTTCTCGCATCCCTTCCCCCTAACGGATGCTAAAAATTCGAAGAACTCCGCTGGCGTGAGGGTTTCGATCAGTATGGGCTCCTCGGGAACGTATCCTATCTCGTTCTTCATCTCGGGTGTTATCTCCCTACCGAAGAGCCTTATCTCCCCCTCGTAATTCACGAGCCCCATTATGGCCTTCAAAATCGAGCTCTTTCCCGCCCCGTTAGGGCCGAGAAGACCGAAGATCTCACCGCCTCTAACGTTAAAGCTAACGCCCTTTACGGCCTCAAGATCGTCGTATCTTACGTGGAGGTTCGAGACTTCGAGCATCGTCTTTAAAAAATTGTGTTAATTCGTATAAACGTTACCACTTCTCCCAGTGCGTTAGGTACTCTATGGGATACCTCTGTCTCGGCTTGGGAAACTCGTCTGGATAGCCTATTGGGATTATCGCCATCGGTCTCGCGTAGGCGGGGATGTCGAGAATCGAAGAGACCTCCGCCTCGTCGAACGCCCCGACCCAAACCGCTCCGAGTCCGAGCATGTGGGCGGCGAGCAGGATGTTCTCTATCGCCGCCGTTGCGTCCTGTTCGGCGTAGAGCTTACCCCTGTCCCCGTAAACCCTCATCGACCTCGGATAGTTCGCGCACACGACCACAACAACCGGCGCCTCCGCTATGAACATCTGGTTTAGGGAAGCTTTGGCGAGCTTTAGCTTGGTTACGGGATTTTTAACCACAACGAAATCCCTCGCCTGAAGGTTTCCGGCTGAGGGAGCGGCGTTTCCGGCCTCCAATATCCTTAAAAGAATCTCGTCGGGAATCTGCTTAGGCTTGAACCTCCTTATAGAGACCCTCGTGAATATGGCCTCCAAGCAGCGCTCGTATGCCATGTTGTTTGGTGGAATTCCGAGCTTAAATAGTTAAAGGAAATGTCTTATCAGATCCTCAGACACGCGAACGTACTTTCTAACTATCCTCACGAACGCCTCCTTCTGGGTCGAATAGGAGTTGGAGTAGGTGTCCGCGTATCCCTTCTCCTCGAACTCCTTTAAAATGAGCCTCATCTGAGCTTGAGTTATTCTGTAACCCCTTCTCTCAAGTCTTGCCTTGAGGTCGTGAAGGACGTTGACGAAGAAACCCAACTTCTTACCCCTATCCGACGATACGTCCTTCACGACACCGCACTTCTTACAGTATGGATGCAGCTTAAGAGTTCCCGTCTTTAAGGGCAACCACTCCCTTTCGGGAGCGTTTTCGTGGGATTTACAATTCATATTTTTTCTTAGGAGAGATCTAATTGATAAACGTTTCTATCGAATTGTTTCCTTACTATTATTACAATGAAAAAGCCTTTTCCCTTAAATCCCTTAGAAAGTTTTAAAGACAGATCCATCCGCCTAAGTCCATGAAGCTACTTCTCATCCATGCAGATTTCATCGAATTCGAGGTCAAGAAGAGAACGAAGATCGCGGAACCCTACGAGGGAGAAGGAGAGAGGGTGGAGGAGTGTTTGGTCGCGTTTACGGCTGTGGAGAAAGGAGACGACGAATCCGTTGTCGATAGGGCGGTCGAGGAGATTACCGAAATAGCGAGAAAGGTGGGGGCGGAAAGGATCGTCGTATACCCTTACGCTCATCTCTCCTCCGAACTCGCCGACGCCGAAACGGGCGTTAAAATCTTGAAGCTTCTGGCGGAGAAACTATCCAAAAATTTCGAAGTTCACAGAGCCCCCTTTGGATGGTACAAGGCGTTCAGGATATCCTGCAAGGGTCATCCCTTAAGCGAGCTGTCGAGGGAGATAAGGGCGGAAGAGGTCAAAGCCAAGGAGGAGGAGAAGGAGGTTACGGAAGCTCTAAAAGCGGAGGAGAAGGTTAAGAGTTACTGGTTCATTCTTACGCCCGACAAGGAGTTAGTTGAAATAGAGAAGTTCGATTTCACCGGTTATGAGAACTTGAGAAAGTTCGCGAACTACGAGATCGCCAAGAGGAGGACGGTGGACAAGATACCACCGCACGTGGAGCTCATGAGGAGATTGCAGATAGCCGACTACGAACCCGCATCGGATTCCGGGCATCTGAGGTACTATCCGAAGGGTAGGTTGATAAAGAGCTTGCTTGAGGAGTTCGTTACTCTGAAGTGCATAGAGTACGGTGCGATGGAGGTGGAAACGCCCATAATGTTCGACAGATCTCATCCAACGCTCAGAAGGTATTTGGAGAGGTTTCCGGCGAGACAGTACATACTGAAGGGGGATAAGAGGGAGTTCTTCCTCCGATTCGCCGCATGCTTCGGGCAGTTTCTGATAGCCCACGATTCGGTTATCACCTACAAGAACTTGCCCGTTAGAATGTACGAGCTTACGAGATACTCCTTCAGGAAGGAGCAGAGGGGCGAGCTCGTTGGCTTGAGAAGGCTGAGGGCGTTCACGATGCCGGATATGCACACGATAGTTGGGGATATGGAGCAGGCTAAGGAGGAATTCTTCAGGCAGTACGAACTCGCGGTGGAGGTTTTGAGAGAGATAGGGCTTGAGCCGGACGATTACGAGGTTGCCATCAGGGTTACGAGAGATTTCTACGAGGAGCACAAGGATTTCGTTCATTCCCTCGTCGACGTTCTGAAGAAGCCAATACTCGTTGAGATGTGGGATCACAGATTTTTCTACTTCGTGCTAAAGTTCGAGTTCAACTTCGTAGATGCTCTGGATAAGGCTTCAGCCCTATCCACGGTTCAGATCGACGTTGAGAATGCGGAAAGATACGACATAAGCTACGTTGACGAGAAGGGTGAGAAGAGAAGACCTTTGATCCTTCACTGCTCTGCGAGTGGTGCGATAGAGAGGTGCATGTACGCTCTGCTCGAAAAGGCTCACATGCAGGCTGAGAGGGGTAAGTTGCCCATGCTTCCGGTTTGGCTCTCCCCGACTCAGGTAAGGATAGTGCCGGTTTCGGAGAGGTATCTGGACGAGGCCGTGAGGATCGCGGAGGAGTTGAGGAAAAGGAGGATAAGGGTGGACGTGGACGACAGAGACGAAACGTTGGCCAAGAAGATAAGGGATGCTGGCAGGGAGTGGATACCTTACGTGGTCGTGATAGGGGAGGAGGAGGTTAAGGGCGGTTTCCTTACGGTTACGGTGAGGGAGGAGTCGACCTTGAAGGAGCAGAGGAGGGTAAGGATGAGCTTGGACGAGCTCGTTGAAAGGATAAGGAAGGAGTGCGAGGGGAAACCGTTTAAACCCCTGCCGTTGCCCATGCTACTTAGCAAGCGCCCCTCCTTCAGGTGATGGGTATGGACGAGTATAGGGAGAGTCTTCTAAAGACGTTCGTCCCCCTCGTCCTCGGAAGCTTGGCCGGTGTCATATCTTACGTCATAACGGATGGAGTGAGGTCGAGGGATCCGCTCGGAATAATAGTCTTGGTCTTCCTCATATACGTGAACAAGTTCCTCCTGCCGAAATTGGGCGTGAAGCTCGAAGGAAAGGATTGGGGAGGGATAACCCTAATATCCTTCGCGAGCTGGTACGTGGTCTGGACGCTCCTGCTCAACCTTTGAAAAAAATTTTATTACGGATATTATATCGTGATTTATGGATAGGCTCACCGCGGCGTTGGTGGGGATTGCCGGAGTTATCTTGGCGGTTGCGGTTGCGATAGCCCACTTCTTCGGAATCTGGTTCCTTATCAGACTCGTGCTGGGCTTGGGATTCTTGGGCCTTACAGTGATGTTTGCAATACTGCTCGTGGTGCTTCTCTACGCGAGAACGTTCAAATACGTTCCGATCCCGGCGTTGGGTTTGATATCCTCCGCCTACGCTCTCTACCAGTGCTACACGTGGCGACACCCTATCCACGTGCTATACGTGATCATCGCATACGCGGTGGTTCTGGTAGTCGGAATTTGGTGGATATCCGAGCCCGACATGAGCCTTGGCGAGAGGATAAGGAGCGCTCAATCGCTCGAGAGATCCGGAAATTACAGGGCGGCTGCGAGGAAGTACGAGAAGAAGGGGGACTACGTTAAGGCTGCGGAGTGCTACGTTAAGGCCGGGATGCTCGAATCCGCCGCTTGGTGCTACGAAAAGGCGGAGATGTTCGATAAAGCCGCCGAACTCTACGAAAGGCTTGCGAGGGAGAAGGGAGAGAGTTACTATTGGAAGGAAGCGTACGAGTTCTGGAAGAAGGCGGGCAACAAGCTCAAGGCCGGTAAATGCTTGGAGGAGTACGCGAAGGAGGAGCCGTGGTATTGGGAGGACGTTGCCAAGATATACGAGGAGATAGGAAGGAAGGAAGAAGCGGAGAGGGCTTGGAGAAGGGCTTTGGAGTACTACCTGAAGGAGGCGAAGGAGGAAGGAGTTTTTTGGGAGGACGTCGCTAAGATATACGAGAGGCTCGGGGAGAAGGAGAAGGCGAGGGAGGCTTGGTTCAAGTACGCGGAATACTGCGAGCGGGAGGCGAAGAAGGATCCCGCATGGTGGAAGCACGTCGCTGAAGCTTACGAAAAGCTCGGGGATTTAAAGAAGGTTGAGGAGGCTAAGAGGAGATACGATGAATACAGGAGGCGAGGCTGAAAGGGCGGGAAAGATTTCGGTATTGGCCAACGTATTCCTTACCCTCCTAAAGGGAGTCGCCGGATACCTTTCGGGAAGCACGGCGTTGATCGCGGACGCCCTCCACTCCCTCGTTGACGTCCTCGCCTCCGCTCTCGTTTGGATAGGTATAAGGGTGGCAAAAAAGCCCCCCGATCCCGAGCATCCCTACGGTCACTTCAAGGCTGAGAGCTTGGCCGAGCTCGGCGTGGGAGTTATAGTCATCGTTACTTCCGTTTCCATAATGGTGGAAGCCGTCAACGAGCTCATAACCTCCTCCAAACCGAGGTTCGAGCTTTACGCCCTCGCAGTTGCCCTCCTCTCCGCCGTAGTTAACGAAGCCCTCGCGAGGTACAAGATCGCCGTGGGGACGAGGGAAAAGTCCTCGTCGCTCATAGCGGAGGGAAAGCATTCGAGAACCGACGTGATTTCGAGCTTAGCGGTGGTAATCGGTTTCGTCCTCATCTACTTTGGATACTGGTGGGCGGATGCGGTGGTGGCCATGGCGATATCGATAATAATCCTTCAGATGGGCGGGGAGATCCTGAAGAACGCCGTGGACGTTCTCATGGACAGGGTTGATGAGGAGCTTTCGGTTAGGATAAAGAAGATAGTGGAGGGGATAGAGGGAATAAGGTCGGTGGAATTCGTTGCGGTTAGGGGATCTTGGAGGAGCAAGATAGCGGAGATACACTTCACCGTCAACCCGGAGGTGGGGGCGGAGGGCGTTGAGGACATTAAGGAGAGGATAGAGAGAATAAGGGAGGTATTCCCGGAGATAGTAAGGGTCGTTCCCGTCGTAAAGTTCTCGAGGGAGGTAAGGAGGATCGCCATCCCCGTGGACGAGAACGACGACTACGTCGGGGATCTGAACGCTCCATACTTCAAGATACTCGACTTAAAGACGGGAAGATGCTGGAAAATAAAGAACGAATTCTGGAACGCGCCCAAGATGAAGGGTTACTTGATCGCGGATCTTTTGAGCAGAAACGGAGTGGACGAGGTGGTGGTGAAGAGGATAGGAGAGGGTGCGAGAAATCACCTAAAAAGTAGGGGCATATCCGTTAGAATTAGCCCTAACTCTCCAGAACTATCTCTATGTTGACGTCCTTCGGAACCTGAATTCTCATTATCTGTCTCAACGCCCTCTCGTCGGCTGCGATGTCGATTAATCTCTTGTGAACTCTGAGCTCCCAGTGGTCGTAGGTTTCGCTACCTTCGCCGTCGGGAGCCTTCCTCACCGGAATGACGAGCCTCCTCGTCGGCAACGGAATCGGTCCGCTGATCTCCACGCCCGTCTTCAGAGCTATCTCCTTGATCTGCTGGCAGATTCTGTCCAAATCCTTCGGATTCAAACCGGAGAGCCTTATCCTCGCCTTAGGCCCCTTGATCGCCATAAAACCTCACCAAAATAAAAAAGAGGGGGATTACTTCCTCGGGGTCACGTCGATGACCATTCCGGCGGCGATCGTCATACCCATGTCTCTGACGGCGAATCTGCCGAGCGGTGGGATGTCCTTGACCTTCTCGATTACCATCGGCCTCGTCGGCTCGAGCTTGACGATTGCCGAGTCACCCGTCTTGAGGTACTGCGGATTCTCCTCCTTCACCTGCCCAGTCCTCGGGTCGATCTTCTTGATGAGCTCGACGAACCTGCAAGCAACCTGAGCCGTGTGGGCGTGAACTACCGGCGTGTAACCGACCGTGATAGCGGTTGGGTGCTGCAGGACGATGATCTGGGCGGTGAAGTCCTTCGCAACCGTCGGCGGGTTGTCCGGATGTCCGGCCACGTCTCCCCTCCTTATGTCCTTCTTGCTGACACCCCTGACGTTGAAACCGATGTTGTCTCCCGGATAAGCCTCCTTCAAAGGCTCGTGGTGCATCTCAATGCTCTTTACCTCACCGACTACCCCCGGCGGTTCGAAGATCACCTTGTCACCGACCTTGAGCACTCCAGTCTCGACTCTGCCAACGGGCACGGTTCCAACACCCTTGATCGAGTATACGTCCTGAATCGGGATTCTGAGCGGCTTGTCCACCAACTTCTCCGGCGGCTTGAGCATGTCGAAGGCCTCGAAGACCGTCGGCCCGTTGTACCACGGCATCTTGTCGCTCCTCTTGTAAACGTTGTCACCGTAGTAAGCCGATGCCGGAATGAACGGGATCTCGTCGACCTTGTAACCTACAGCCTTCAGGAGCTTGGCAACCTGATTCTTAACCTCCTCGTACTTCTTCTGGTCGTAGTTTACTCTGTCCATCTTGTTTATCACTACGATCATCTGGTTGATACCCAACGTTCTCGCGAGGAACACGTGCTCCTTCGTCTGCGGCTGAACTCCCTCAGCGGCATCGACTACGAGGATCGCAGCATCAGCCTGAGAGGCGCCGGTGATCATGTTCTTTATGAAGTCCCTGTGGCCGGGGCAGTCGACGATGGTTATCATGTACTTGTCGGTCTCGATCTTCCTGTGAGCTACGTCGATCGTAACTCCCCTCTCCCTCTCCTCCTTAAGCCTGTCCATGACCCAAGCGAACTCGAACGTCGCCTTACCTTTCTCCTGCGCCTCTTTCCTGTACTGCTCGATTATGTGCTCCGGAATCTGTCCCGCCTCGTACAGCATCCTCCCTATCAGAGTGCTCTTCCCGTGGTCTACGTGCCCTATAACCGCAACGTTGATGTGCTCCTTCTCCTTCGGCATCTACACCACCTCACCTTTTGCTCGAATAGAGGGTATATAAAACTTTCACCGAGATAACGCAAGATAGATATATTTCGTGCGGAGGATTAAGAACATGTGCATACTCGTAGGCTTGGACGGTTCTGCGCAGAGCTTCAGGGCTTTGGAGTTCGCGCTCGAGGAGGGAAAGCTCAGGGGAAAGAAGGTGGTCGCGATTCACTCTCTCTACGGCGGTTCGAGGACGAGCGAGGAGGAGATAATGAGGGGGGAGGAGATTCTGAAAAGGGCTGAGGAGATGGCGAAGGAGTTCGAAGTTGAGTTCGAGACCCATCTGCTCGTGAGGGGAAAGAGCGCTGGAGAGGACATAGTAGAGTTCGCGGAGGAGATCGGAGCGGAGATGATAGTTCTGGGTATGAAGAGGAGGGCGTCGATAAAAGAGAGGATCTTAGGGGGCGTTTCGAGATACGTGGTTAACCATGCGGATCAGCCCGTTGTTCTTATCAAGTGATCGAGCACTTCTACGGCGAAGTCTATCTCCTCCTTTCCTATTACGAGGGGCGGAACGAACCTGAGCGTGTCCTCGGAAGTGGCGTTTAATACAACCCCCTCCTTCAAAGCGTTCGAAACTATGTCGAAAGCCCCCTCAACCTTCGCCCCTATCATCAACCCCAAACCCCTCGTCTCCACTCCGATTTCGTTCAGCTTCCTTCTGAAGTATTCCCCCATCCTCCTCGAATTCTCTACGAGCCCCTCCTCTTCTATTATCTCTATCGTCGCAATCGACGCTACGCACGCAAGAGGATTTCCACCGAAAGTCGATGCGTGTTCGGTGGGCTCGAGCTTCTCAGCCACCTCCTCCTTTACCCCCACTCCACCTATCGGAAATCCCGATCCCATGGCCTTCGCCATGGCCATCACGTCGGGCTGAAGGCGGAAGTGTTCCTTGGCGAACCACTCACCCGTCCTTCCGAATCCGGTCTGAACCTCGTCGAATACTACGAGAAATCCGTGTTCGTCCCTCTCATCGAATATGGCCTTCATGAAGTCTTTATCCGCGGGATAAACCCCCGCCTCCCCCTGAACGGGTTCCACGATCACGCACGCGGTTTCGTCGTCCACCTTCTTCTCCAAATCGTGAACGTCGTTGAACTTAGCGAACTCTACTGGCTGAATTAAAGGTTCGAAAGGCTTTCTGAACTTCTCCTTCCAAGTCACCGAAAGGGCACCCATAGTTCTGCCATGAAACGCCCCACTAAAAGCCACGAACTTCTTCCTCCCCGTAACCTTTCTCGCAATCTTTAGGGAAGCTTCTACCGCTTCAGCACCGCTGTTGCAGAAGAAGAACTTGTCCAAGCTGGTGATCTTCTGAAGTTTCTCTGCAAGCTCTATCTGCGGTGTCGTGTAGAAGAGGTTAGAAACGTGCACGAGTTCTCTAAGCTGTCTCTCCACCCTTTCGACGAACTTCGGGTGGCAGTGCCCCACGGACACGCATGCGATCCCCGCAACGAGATCGAGGTATCTCCTTCCTTCGACGTCGTAAAGCCAGCAACCTTCCCCCCTAACGAACACGACCTTTTGCCTTTTGTAGAATTGAATCAGAACCCTCCTTTCCCTCTCGAACCAATCCATGCGTTGGGGAACGGTTTCGGGATTTAGAACGTTTTCCAAAAATTGGTTAAAATAAAATTTAAAAATTCATGAAAGACTTTAGTAAACTACAACCCTTCCATCGTAGATTATCGTTCCAGTGGGTATGTGGAGCACGATTACTTCTAACGCGTCTCCGCTGTTTACTCCAGTAGTGTTCTGGTAAAAAGTAATCGTTGTGCCTGGCTTTATGACATTTCCAAGATTGTTGGTGTATATTGCTACGTTATTCTTTACTCCATAGTATCCAGTACCATTCCAGTTAAGAGTCCATGTATTACCGTTAGAAAGATCCTTAACCGTTATTCTGAGTTCACCGCACTGTACCACATCGCTACCCGTTGCCATGGCATCGAATAGCGGACCAGCACCGTTAATACTTTGCGGATCGTCCTGTAACATAAATTGCATTTGTGGAGCGCTCTTGACCTTTGAACCCATGCCGAAGACGAAGCTCGCTATCACCGCAGCAAGTATGACCGTTATTGCGACCATCAGTATGACGCCTATCACTGGGCTTACACCCTTCCTGTCCTTCCATACCATACCCATCACCCCTTCTTTTATCTAATTATCATCATTACTATCATGGTATTTAAGCCTTTTGGTTTTCGGCATAGAGGGGTAATTTAATTTTTAATTGATAATGTTTGTTTTCTACAAATAAAATTATAGAAATTGCTATTTATCTTTTACCTCCACCCTCTTGCCCCTCTCGCAAGGGATGACCTTTATCTTGGCGTCGGGAAATTCCAACCTGAAAACGAGTCCGTCCAAAACTCTGTCCAAGAAAACCGCCAACGCGGCCACCTCGCTGTGGGGCTGATTTCCTATCGCCACGTTCAAATCGCTCATCTCGTAAACCTCTTTGGGAACCTTTTCCGCCCCGACGATCACGAGAACCCTGCTCGCCTTTCTAATCTCGTCCAACTTCTCGGGCAAAGGCACACCGTACATCGTTAGGTGAACCTTCAAACCTTCGAACTCCCTCAGCAACCTCCTCCAGTTCACCCTCTCTACGAAGAAGTCCCCACCCCACCTCTCCACCACATCTCTAACGCTTTCGAAAACGGACTCGTCGTAGGTGTCGAAGTAGATTCCTTTAGCTCCGAACGCTCTGGCCGTGAGGGCTACGTGCGTCGAGATCCTCTTGTCCCTTTCCGGCCTGTGTCCGAGTCTTAAAACGTAGACCTCCATGGCTCTCAATTTAAAGAAGAGCGGACCCGGCGGGATTTGAACCCGCGACCTTGGGCTTAGGAGGCCCACGCCCTATCCAAGCTAGGCTACGGGTCCTCGGAAGGGCTATGTTACGTCGGGGAATTTAAACTTTACCCAAGAACTCCTCGAGCGAATGTTGACTTAGCCTTACGACCGTCCTCCACCTCCTCCTCACTATAGGCGGAATCTTTCCGCTCATTATCCACTCCCTCAAAGCCTTTACGGTCTTGGGATCGCTCGCGTATCCGCTACCGAAGTCCCCGTACTTCTCCTTCAGCCTCTCGATCTCGGAATCCCTCTCGACCTTCGCCACTATAGAAGCAGCCGAAACTATCGCGAACTCGTCGTCGGCTCTGTGCCTCGAAATCACATCCTTCCCCGTCGCATCCTCCAAGAACCTCTTCAACCTCTCCGGCCTAACGTCGGGGCAATCGACGATGACGAGATCGGGATCGAGGGCTTTGACAATTTCCACGTAGCTCCTCCTCAGTATGTCGTTCACGTTTTCCCTGTCTATCGTTTCGGGATCCACCTTGACCACGTAAACTTCACACATCCTCCTTATCTCCTCGGCGAGCTCCCTTCTCCTTTCGGGTTTCAGCTTCTTGGAATCCTTTACTCCAATTCTCTCGAGGATCTCCACGTCATCGTCGTCACACGCAACGCCGCATACGACCATCGGCCCTATCACCGGCCCCTTCCCCGCCTCGTCTATTCCCGCCACCTTCATCCGATCCCACTTGGGCGGGGAGTTTATAAATGCGTTGGCAACAATCGAAACGTCTAAAAGGGTTGAAGTGATAGTCTTAACGATGGATGAACTCGAGAGGATAAGGAAAAAGAAGTTGGAGGAGTTGATGAAGGAGATGACCAAGCCGGTTAAGTTGGACAACTCGAACTTCGACGAAATAATCAACAGCAACGAAAACGTCGTTGTGGATTTCTGGGCGGAGTGGTGCGGGCCGTGTAAGATAATCGCTCCCGTCATAGACGAGCTCGCCAAGGAGTACGCCGGAAAGGTTCTATTCGCGAAACTGAACGTGGACGAGGCGCAGGATATAGCCATAGGTTACGGCATCTCTGCGATTCCGACCCTGATATTCTTCAAGAGGGGCAAGCCCGTCGACGCCCTAATCGGGGTTCTTCCTAAGAGCGAGATCAAGAGGTGGATCGACAGAATCCTTGCCTCCCACAAGTGAAATCTCCACCATACCGACGTAGAAATCGATGAATTCTATGAGGGTCTTCTCGATTTCCTTGGGCGTTTTGTAGCTCAAGGAAAGGCGGTACAATCCCTCGAAAAGACCGTAGATAAGATCGAAAGTCGAAACTCCGAACCTCGCGAAGTGACCCGACTTGTCGAGCAGAACGTCCACACCCCTCTTCACCACCCTCAAAGCGCTTTTAGGTGGTAGCAGTCCGGCCAGTAGCTCGACGTAGGGCGGGAGGATCCAGACGGAGGCTATCTCGTTTATCCTTTCCCTGCTCTTCTTTATTTTCCTCCACATCCTCCTTACCCTTCTGAGATACCTTCTTATCACCCTGCAATCCGCCTTAGCCCTGTAAAGCAACTCCTGAACGCCCCACCAGAATTCCTCCTCGTCCCTTTTACCCTTCACCCTTCTGTACGCCTTCGCGCACTCCTTGGCTATGTCCTTCCCTCTCCAGTACCTAAGCAACGTCACGAAACGCATGCAGTCGTTCGTGTATGAAAGTGGTGGGAGGACGGGAGAGCTCAATATCTCCTCAACTTCCTTGTCGCATTTCGAACCCTTAATTCTGAGCGTTTTTACTATCTCCTCGGGAAACTCGAAACCTACGAGCCTCGATATTTCGAAGATCGAATCCATGGATTCGATAGGATTTTAAACCTTTTTAGCTTTATTTCCACGAATGAGAATCCCGTTGTTCATAGAGTTCGAGGGAAAGAGGGTTCTCGTGATAGGTGGAGGCGGTGTGGGGACGTCGAGAGCGAAGAAGTTCTTGGATGCGGGAGCGAAGGTGAAGGTTCTCAGCTTGGATTTCAGCGAGGAGCTCTTGAGGTTGGAGAAGGAGGGGAAGGTCGAACTCATAAAGGGTGACGCGTCGGATAGGAGTCTTATCGAGCCTCTGATAGCGGAGAGTCATCTCGTAGTCGTTGCGATTCCGAGTCTAAGGCTTAACGACTTGGTTTGCGAAATAGCCAAAGCTCACAAGACCATGGTGAACTTGGCGAACGATGCGGAGAGAACGGAGGTCGTTGTTCCCTTCGAGGGGGAGGTCGAGGGGATAAGGTTCGCGGTGACGACTGAGGGAAAGAGCGGAATAGTTGCGAGGAGGGTAAGGGAATCGTTCAGAAAGATGCTCGAGGAGGACGAGGAGACGATATACTTCCTTAAGGCTATGGATCACCTCAAGAGGTTCATGAAGTCTCACAAGATCCCCGTTCAGCTTAGAATGAAGCTTTACTTCGTCATAAGCGCCGACAGGGATTTCAGAAGGTTGGTTAGGGAGGGAAGGGTTGAGGAAGCTCAAAATCTGGCTGAGAAGCTCGTTGAGGAGTACGTCTCGGGTAAGAGGAAAATAGACGAGAGTTCTGTTAGGATACAGTTTTAGGTGGTGGTATGTTCGACGAGGTCGATAGAGCCGTTCTGATGGGTGTTCAGTACGATCTGCCCCTGACCGAAACCCCGTTCGTCGATCTCGCGTACGACCTCGATCTCGCTCCGGAGGAGGTCATCAGGAGGCTGAGGACTTTCAAGAGGGAGGGCGTGTTGAAGAGGGTCGGAGCCAACTTGAATTACAGGGCTTTCGGGAGAATAGGAAAGGCCGTTCTCGTCGCGTTCGCATGCGATGACGTGGAGAGGGTTGCGGAGGTCGTAAACGAGTTGCCCAACCTCAAGCACAACTACCTGAGGGATCATCCGAAATACAAGGTCTGGTTCACGTTCAAGGGGAGGAGCGTTGAGGAGTTGCACGATATCGTGAAGAAAACGGCCGAGAGGTGCGGGGTTAAGGATTACCTCTTCCTCCCGAGCAAGAGGGTTTACAAGATGGACGTGAAGTACGATCTGTTCAGGGGAATATCTTGGAGCGAAAGGGGTTTGGAGAAGGAGAACGTTTGTAAGGTGGAGGATCTCGGTCTTAATGCCGACATGCTCTTCGATTTGGAAAGGAGGCTGCCCATAGAAGAGAGACCGTTCAAAGGTGTTGCCGAGAGGTACGGTTACGAGGAATCGGAGGTAGTGGAGCTCTTGAAGGAGCTCATAAAGAAGGGTGTGGTAAGGGACTTCAGCGGGGTGTTGAGGGAGAGGAAGGTAGGGTTCACGGAAAACGGTATGAACGTGGTCAGGGTCGATGACGTCGAAGACTTGGCCTCGAAGCTCGTCAGGGACTTCCCCCAGATCACCCATCTCGTGGAGAGGGAAGTTCCGGACGAGTGGCCTTATCCCCTGTACTTCATGGTTCACGCCACCACGAGGGAGAAGATCGAGGAGGTTAGGAGGGAGATAGAGGAGAGATACGGAGTCGAAATAATGACGCTCTACAGCATCAGGAATCTGAATCCGAAGCTCTAACGGAAGCTTCAAAAGTCCGACGGGGAACCTTGGTCTATGCCTACATACGAGGACGTCGTGGAGACCGTCGTAGAGCTCTTCAGAAAAGCCGAGACCGAACTCGGGGAGGACGTGGTTTCGGTCATAAGGAAGGCGTACGAGGAGGAGGAGAACGAGATTGCGAGGATGAACTTGGAGGCGATACTAAGAAACGTGGAGGTGGCGAGGGAGAGAGGTATTCCGATATGTCAGGATACGGGGTTGCCGATCGTTTTCGTGGAGTTGGGTAGGGATCTTCACCTCGATTTCGATCTGAAGGAGGCTATAGTTGAGGGCGTGAGGAAGGCGACCGAAACTATACCGCTCAGGCCGAACGCTGTTCATCCGATAACGAGGGAGAATTCTGGGGACAACACGGGAATCGGAATGCCTCAGATAAATTTGGATCTCGTGGAGGGGGACGAAATGAGGATAACCGTCATGCCCAAGGGTGCGGGGAGCGAGAACTGTTCCGCGTTGAGGATGATGCTTCCGGGCGATGTGGATAAGATAAAGCGTTTCGTCGTCGAGGTCATAAAGGACGCGGGAGGAAAACCTTGCCCTCCCGTTTTCATCGGTGTGGGGGTGGGTTCTACGTTCGACGGATGCGCGAAGCTTGCGAAGAAGGCTCTGCTTAGGGACGTTAGGGAAATGAGCGATTTCGAACTCGAAGTGCTCGAAGCCGTAAACGGGTTAGGTATAGGGCCGATGGGTTTGGGCGGGAAAACAACCGCTCTCGCCGTTTTAATCGAATACGGTCATTGCCATACCGCCTCCCTACCCGTCGCCGTGAACGTTCAGTGTTGGGCTAACAGGAGGGCTTCGGCGGTTCTGAGGTGATGGTATGGAGATCGTAACTCCCGTTTCGGTGGACGTCATTCGAAAGCTCAGGGTTGGTGATGTGGTCTACGTAAGCGGTGAGATGATCACCGCAAGGGACAAAGCTCATATGAGGGCTTTGGAGTTCATCAAAAGCGGGAAGGAGTTACCTGTGAGCTTCAACAACGCCGTGATATATCACTGCGGCCCTCTCGTTCAAAAGGTTGGCGAGGAGTGGAGGGTAATTTCGGCCGGCCCAACTACTTCTGCGAGGATGAACAGAACGACGAAAGAGCTTCTGAATTACGTTGATTCGATCGTGATAGTTGGAAAGGGCGGTATGGACATAACAGAGGAGCTGAAGGGAAAGGGAGTTTATTTAGCATACACAGGCGGAGCTGGAGCTTTGGCTGCGAATGCGGTAAGGAGGGTTAAGAATGTCCATTGGCTCGACTTGGGGATGCCCGAAGCCATCTGGGTTTTCGAAGTGGAGAAGTTTGGGCCTTGCATCGTTGCGATCGATTCGCACGGCAACAGCCTTTACGATGAAGTTAAGAGAAAAGTCGAAGAAAACTTCAAGAAGATCATAGAGGAATTAGGATAAAAATTGTATTTTTAACTAAACAAATCGAGAGCTAAGGGAACAACGGTGGGTAATCTAAACCCGTCTTTTCGTCTAATCCGAACATCACGTTCATGTTTTGAATAGCTTGCCCACTCGCACCCTTCACCAAGTTGTCGATGGCCGAGGATACGACTACCCTGCTGTTCTGCTCGTCCACGAATATCGCTATATCGCAGAAGTTGCTTCCCCTAACCCAGCTCAGCCTGATCTCATCTTGAAGTCTCACGAAGTAGCAGTCTTTGTAAAATCGCTCGTATATCTCGTAGAGCTCATCCCTCGATGGAACTTCATCCATAAATACGTGAGCGTTCGTAAGAATTCCCCTTGAGCCGGGAAATACTTGGGGGGTGAAAGATATCCCTATTTCTGGGTTAAAACGCTTGAGCTCCTGAACCATCTCCCAGTAATGTCGGTGGTTAGTGACCTTGTAGGGAACTATAGCTTCGTGAAGATTTGGATAGTGCGTGAACTCCGTTGGCTTTGCTCCGGCCCCGCTTATTCCACTCTTAGCATCGAATACGATTCTTTCAGCTTTCTCAGCTATCGGAGCGACTGCCAAAATCGCCCCCGTCGGATAGCAACCGGGATTCGCAACCAAATCCGCTTTGGCGATCTCATCCCTATGTAGCTCTGTCAATCCGTAAATAGCTTCAACGTAACCCTCGTGCTTTTTGCCGTAAACCTTTTCGTAAGTTTCCTTGTCAAGTCTGTAATCCGCTGAAAGATCTACAACCTTCAAACCGACCTCCAAGAGCTGTGGAACGTATCTCATCGCTTCCCCGTGGGGAACGGCTGTAAAAACTACGTCGCATTCATCTAAATTCTTCAAATCCGGCTCGACGAACTTCAAATCGTAGAATCCCTTAAGGAACTTGTGAAGCTTCCAGATCGGTTCTCCCGCAAGCTTTCTTGAAGTAGCTGCAATTACTTCTGCCTTCGGATGCATGGCGAGGAGTCTTAGAAGCTCCGAGCCAGTGTAACCGCTCGCACCTATTATACCGACTTTCATATCACAACCTCTGACAACCGCTATAAAACCGTTCCAATAGCTTTCGATATGCGGATATACTTCGT
>CAZQJR010000076.1:0-2044 GCA_964592825.1 uncultured archaeon
CATAGTCCAGCCCGTAACGGCCAAGGTTTACGTTCCCATCGTGGAGAGGAAGAGGGCTCAGGTAATAAGCGTTATGGGGGACGTCGTGCAGTTGATGGATCTCGAAACATACGAAACGTTCGAGCTTCAGGTTCCCGAGGAACTCAAGGACAAGATAGAGCCGGGAAAGGAGATCGTTTACATAGAGTCGTTGGGAAAGAGGAAGATCGCGGAGAAGTAGCATGCATATAGATTCTTTTTTTGCTTTTCACAACTCGAATCTCGAGGACGCGGAATTCGTGATCTTCGGAATACCCTACGACGCGACCCAATCCTTTAAACCCGGATCCCGTTTCGCCCCGAACGCGATAAGGGAAGCAAGCTGGAACCTCGAATCCTACTCCCCGTTCTTCGACTTCGACCTCGAGTTCGCGAGGATCTGCGATGCGGGGAACGTGAACGTCGACGGGAGATTCGAGGATATCGTCGAAAGGGTCTCGGATTTCCTAAAAGGTATGAGGGGAAAGATCCCCGTAGCGCTCGGGGGGGAACATACCGTAACCTACGCGGTGCTCAAGGGTTTGAAGCTCGAAGATTTCGTCTATCTCGTATTCGACGCCCATTTCGATCTCAGAGAGGAGTTCGACGGTAGCGGGTTCAACCACGCGTGCACGACGAGGAGGGTGTTCGAGCTCGGGGCGGATGTGGTCATCGTCGGAGTCAGGAGCGGGACTAAGGAGGAGTTGGAGTTCGCAAAGGCGGAGGGGATTCGATACTTCCACCCTTGGATCGACGGCAAAAAGGTAATTTCGGAGTTGAGGAGAATAGTTGGCGATAGGGACGTTTATCTGTCCATAGACGTGGACGCGTTCGACCCCGCATTCGCGCCGGGGGTTTCAACTCCAGAACCGTTCGGTCTGAATCCGGCGATTATGCTCGAAGTTTTCGATGTTTTGGGCGACCGTGTGGTGGGAATGGACGTCGTTGAGGTCGTTCCCGATCAGAACAAGATCACCCAAACCCTCGCGGCGAAGCTGATAGTGGAGTTCATAGCTCAATCGGGTGCGAAGAAGAGGAGGTGAACGTTTCCTACGTGAACCCTTTTCAGGTATCTCTTGGCCACCTCGTAGCATCTCCTCACCTGCCCCCTCGGGGTTACGGGCAAATCTCTCAGCATGAAGTCCGGATGGAATACGAGAAGGCCGTAGGGGATTTCGTCGCTCAACGATGCAAGAAACCTCGCTATACCCTCAACCTCCCTCTCATCGACGTAGTACGGGACGAGCAGGGTGGTTGCCGAAACGACTTCGGGATACTTGTCGAATATCTTCTCGAAGTTCTTTAGAGTCCGCTCGTTGCTTCTCCCGGTTAGTATCATGTGAAGGTAGGGGTTCCAAGCCTTGAGATCGAACTTGACCGTCCCACCGCTCCTATAGCTCAGCTTGGCCGCCTTTAGGGCTAAGGACGTTCTACCAGCCCCGTTCCACTCCCAACAGATCATCACCCTCCTCCTCTTCAAAACCTCCCGGCTGAACTTTATCGCGAACGGTAGCTGGGGCTCCGGAGAACCGCCGAAGTGGCACACGCATTTGACTTCCTCCCTCATCGCCTTTTCAACCAACTCCTCAACCCTCACCGTGTTCTTCTCGCTAACGAACTTGTGGGAGTAGTTTTGGCAGTAAAGACAGTCGAAGTTGCACCCGTAGTAGAAGACAGCGAGGTTAAGTCCCTCAAGCTTTGATCCCTCGCAGAACCAAGCGTTACAGCAGTTCGTGGGGAGGGGATCGTAGTAGTAGCTGAGAACCGCTCTGTTGGAATCGCTCAAGCTTATCATCCTTCCATCCCTCACGAACCTCAGTCCGCAAAGACCTTCGTCGTCGAAACCACACTCGTTCGAACAGAGCCTGCACTTCGCAACTCCCTTCCCGCCTACCTTGAACGCATCGGGATGAACCTTCGGGAGGAACTCAATCGCCTTCTCCGTTCTCACACAATTGGGGCACAGCGGTATGGCTTCGGTGTGGGTCTCGTTTCCGCAGACCGCGCACCTCACGAGAACGATATC
>CAZQJR010000077.1:0-2416 GCA_964592825.1 uncultured archaeon
CACCGAACCGATAGTTTAAAATCTAAACTTTTCTACGTAGAAACGTTTAAGTATTTGCAAAGCTCTTAAAAACAGCTTCGGCGAAGATAAAAGCGTGAGAACGCTCGTAATCAGGATCGATCCTTCCAATCCCAGCGTGGAGGAATTGAAAAGGGCTGCGGAGGTGGCGAGGAGGGGGGGTCTCGTCGCCTTTCCCACCGAAACCGTTTACGGTTTGGGAACCAACGCGTTCGACGAAGGAGCGGTTAAGAGGTTGTTTGAGGTGAAGAGGAGACCTCCCGACAATCCGGTTTCCGTGCTCGTTTCCAGCGTCGATCAGGCGAAGTCGTTGGGTTACGTGAACGAGATGGCGAGAAAGCTCATAGAGGAGTTCTTCCCCGGCCCCATAACCGTTGTCATGAAGGCCAAGCGGGACGTGCCGAAGATCGTAACCGCGGGCACGGGAAAGGTGGCAGTCAGGATGCCCGATCATCCGATAGCCTTAAAGATAGTCGAGTTCGCGGGAGTTCCCTTGGCCACACCATCCGCAAACGTCTCCGGAAGGCCGTCACCTACGAAGGCCGAGCACGTGCTTCAGGATTTCGAAGGTAAGATAGATCTGCTCGTGGATGGGGGGGAGACGGGTATAGGGATAGAGTCCACGGTCGTCGACGTGACGGAGAAGCCCAAGATTCTAAGGCTCGGGGCGATTCCCGTTGAGGACATAGAGGAGGTGTTGGGGGAAGTGGAAGTCGTCGAGGCTCCCAGCATGAAGTACGCTCATTACAAGCCAAGATCGAAGGTCGTAGTCGTGTTCGGGGATTCGAGGGAAGAGGTGCTCGGTAGGATTCGGGAACTCGTTTACGAGTTGAGGGGGAGAGGGCTTAAGGTCGGCGTCGCCCTCAGAAGGATCGAGGACGTCGAAGCGGATTTGGTGTTGGAGATGGGAGAGGACGTGAGGGAATACGCCAAGAAGGTTTTCGACGTGCTTAGGAGGTTCGAGGAGGTGGACGTGGGGATAGTGGAGGGAATAAGGGGACGGGGTCTCGCCAAAGCGGTTATGAACAGACTCATCAAGGCGTCCGATGAGGTGATCGATGTTGAGAGGTGAGCTACTCTGGGTTTTCATGCCGTTTCCCAACTTGGCGGTGATCTCATTCGTTCTCGGTGTTGTTTACGGTCTGTTGCATCCCGGAAAGGAGAACAGGTTCGGAATGATAAGGAAGGCGATAGGGATCGGGATCCTGATTGGAATCGTGTTCGGATTGATAGTCGCTCTGTTCCTCCCGGGATTCTTGGGATTCCTCTTTCTCGGCGTCTCCGTTCTGAGCTTCGTAATCTTCGTCCTTCTCATAGCGATACCCTTCGTCTTGGGCACGATAGTTGGAGATATAATCGAAGCCCTGCTATAGGGATTTTACGAGAAGGTAGTAATACCTCCTACCGAAGTACTTCTCCGCGTACTTGCTGTCGAGCATCCTTTTTATCTCGAACCCCCTATCCACGCAAATGTCCACGAAATCGCTCTCTACGGGCAGCCAAACGCTGATCCTCTTCTTCCCCAAATCCTTCGCGAACTCTATGGCCTTGTCCACGAGACCCTCTCCGAACTCCAACCTAACGTCCGGATGGAGGCAGAGGTGTCTTACGTATGCCTCGTCCCTCTTGGGTCTTTTGTCGAAGAAGGAAAGGAGCAGTCGAGCCTTCAAACCGTTCAGAAGTCCGAAGGATTTGAGAAAATTTGAGAGGGGGAGCTTTTCCCTCCTTATCTCCTTAACCCATATCTCCACCAACCCGACGACCCTCTCCCTCGCTTTGGATACGAATATCCCCCTCCTGTCCCTCAAGTTGGAGTAGTATTCCAGAAGCATGTCGTAGGCGAGATACACGTCTCCGAAGATCTTCGAAAACTCCATCTCGTAACATCTAACGAGCGACTTCACGAAATCCCTTACGTCGGGATCTTCAAGCTGGACTATCATAAACTTCGATCGAAACCGCCCGATAATAAGTTTGTTCGCAACGAAATTCGTCTAACCTGTTAGACAAATATTGTCCGTAACGAAAAAGATTTAAGTTAAGTTAAAATTTTTAACTAACAGATCGTCAAAAATTCTCGTTCTTAATTTTAATATAAGGAGAAATGTTTAAATATTTCGAGCCTACCGTATTGGTGCGGTGAGGGTGAGGCTCGAGTACGGTCGGTTTATAAAATCCCGGCTCAAGGGTAACGTGGTAGAGGTAGCCGGATACAGGGGGAGGGGTATAGTAAGGAGGATAGTCACCGAATTCGGTAGCGATTCCCTAATAGTCGTCACCCTTAACGGATACGAGAAGACAATATCGGAAATCGCGGCTTCCGAAGTTTACGTCGTTTCGGAAGAGTACTTTAGGAAGAGAACGGGCATAAAGGACGTTTACGAGATGAGAAAGCTCG
>CAZQJR010000078.1:0-5759 GCA_964592825.1 uncultured archaeon
AAATTCGATATTCAAAATCTCGAACCCTTGGACGTCATTCTAAGCGATCTCACCCTCGACCCCCTCTCCGCGTTTAAGGCCACCTCCCGATTTCTTCCACTTTTAAAACCCGACGGTAAAATCCTGTTCGTTATGAAAACGGGATTTAGCAAGGATTTTCCAGACTTCGGCGAGCTCGATATTCTGGCAGTCGAGGAGTCGAAGGACAGAAGGGAGAAATACTATTTACTAAAAAGATAAATTTTTGACGCAAAAATACCAGTATAGCCCCGCCCGGATTCGAACCGGGGTCGCGGGATCCAGAGTCCCGCAGGATTGACCACTACCCTACGGGGCTTCGATAAAGCGTCGAGGTCTGGGGATATAAGGGTTTTGGTAATCGATATAACCCCAACGACTCCAAACGTTTCATGGAGAAGGCCATCAGGGAGGCGGAGGAAGGGATTTTAATGGACGTAACCGTTTCACCCAACACGAAGAGGAACGAGGTGGCGGGTTACAACGAGTGGAGGGGATCGATAGAAGTTAAGGTCAAGGCTCCTCCGAGGGATGGCAAGGCCAACGCTGAGCTCGTGAGATTCCTCTCAAAGCTGTTCGGCGTGGAAGTGGAGATAGTTAAGGGTAAAACGTCCAATCAGAAGACCGTTCTCGTTAAGGGGATGGAGAAGGAGAAGGTCATAGAGATCCTGCGAAACGTTTCTAAGCAGAGAAAATAGAGGTCTTTCGAATGGTGGATTTCGCGGAGAAGTTCAGGAGAATGAGCAAACTGAAGTGGAGGGTGCTCGACGGGATATTCAAGAACATGTGGGATTACAAGTTCGTTCCCGCGGAGGTGATCGCCAAGAGCTCCCAAATAAATCCCGACAAGATAGAGCCGATACTCAAGGCGCTGAAGGATGAGAACTTGGTCGAGAACAAGTACACCGAATACCTCGGCAGCGCGTTCACGTATTTGGGATTGTCCCTCTACTCCCTATGGAGGCTCGTTAGGTCGAACAAGGTTTCGATGTTAGGAAAGAAGATGGGGGAGGGAAAGGAGAGCATAATATACAACTGCTACTCCGAAAGGTACGGGGAATGCGTTCTGAAGTTCCACAAGGTCGGCTATCCGAGCTTCAGAAAGGTCAAGGAGAAGAGGGATTACGGCACCCTCCACTTCACGGTTCTCATGGTGAGGTCAGCCAAGAACGAGTTCAAAGCTCTAAAAAGGCTTTACGGAAAGGTAAGCGTTCCGAAACCGTACGATTGGGAAGGTAACGCCGTTCTGATGGAGTTGATAGACGCGAGGGAGCTGTACAAGGTTAGGCTCGAGAATCCCGAGGACGTGCTCGATATGATAATAGAGGACGTAAAGACGATGGTTTCGAACGGCGTCGTGCACGGAGACCTGAGCCAGTACAACATCCTCGTAAATCCCGAAGGCGTTTGGTACATAGACTTCCCCCAGCACGTGGATCTGAACGAGATCGAGACCGAGGAGGAGATGAGGATGGCGGAAGAGATACTCAGGAGGGACGTGGAGAACGTGCTGAACTACTTCAAGAGGACTTACGGAATAGAGAGGGACGTCGATGCAGTCTTAGCTTACGTTCGAAAGTGATATTAACATTGTTTTGAAAATTCCTTACGAATAATGACGTGCGTGTTCGGGGTGGACATAGTATCCTTCGGCAGAAAGAGAAGGTACGCGGTGTTCATCCTCGAGGACGGGAGGGGGATCGAGAAGTTCGGCGTTTCGAGGAGCAAGCTCTTCAGAATGATAAGGGAACACAGACCCTCCATGGTTTCCGTGGACAACGTTTATGAACTGTTCAAATCTAAGGAAGAGCTCGTAGCTTTTCTAAGGCAGATTCCCCCGACTACTAAGCTCGTTCAGGTTTCCGGAAGTTTGGGATCCCTTCCGAGTCTGGCAAAACGCTACGGGTTGAAGATAAACATAAGAAACCCCATGGACGAGGCCAAAGCTTGCGCGTACCTCGCGAGGCTCGGCGTGGGGGAGGAGGTTTCCGTATTCATAGACAAGACCGTAATAACGGTTTCGAGGAACAGGAGCTTGGGCAAGGGCGGGTGGAGACAGAACAAGTACAGGAGAAAGGTTCACGACGCGGTTAGGAGGGTTTTCAAGGAGATAAAGGCAAAGCTCGACGAGTTAGGGCTCGAATACGTAGAGGACGTTAGGGAGGCGTACGGGGGGATATCGAGGGGAACGCTAATAGTCAACGCTCCGAAGGAGAGGGTTCCGATTAACTCATTCAAGATCAGGGACGTTCAGGTCAAGGTTCAGGCGGTAGAGAAGGACAGGATAGAGTTCGTACCCCTCAGAAAGGGTAAGCCTTACGTGATAGTCGGAGTGGATCCCGGAACGACGACCGCCATTGCGGTTCTGGATTTAAACGGAAACGTCATAGGCGTGAAGAGCAAGAAGGGCTGGACGCCGGGGGAGGTAATAGAGTACATCACCTCCCTCGGCAGACCAGTCGTCATAGCCACCGACAAGAGCAACCCGCCGGAGTTCGTTCTGAAGCTCAGAGCGTCTTTCCAAGCTGTTCTTCACACACCGAAGGAGGACATGAGCGTCGAGAGGAAGAGGAGTTTAACCTCCAAGGCGACATTCCTGAACGATCACGAGAGGGACGCTATAGCCGCGGCGATGGACGCTTTCAACTCCTTCAAAAACAAGCTTAGAAACGTTGAAAAGAGGATTCCGGCGGGAATGGACGTAGATGCGGTTAAGGCGGAGATAATTAGGGGGACTCCTCTCAAGGACATACTATCCGAGGGTAAGGAGGAGAGGAAGAGGTCGGAGACGCATGTTCAGAGCGAGGAAGTCGGTTCGATCAGGGAGGACGTGGCCAAGAAGGACAGGATAATAAGGGAGCTCGAGGAGGAGAACAGATTACTCAGAAAGGAGATCAAAGGGCTTAGGGAGGAGGTAGAGAGGTTAAGGGCGAAGATAGTCTCACTATCGAGGGAGGAGCACGAGAGGGTCAGGAGGGAGAACTACATAAGGACGCTCGAAAACGAGTTGAGGGAGCTCAGAAGGGAGCTCGTGGAAAAGGACAGGGTTATAGAGGAGTTAAGCAGGAGAGTGGAGGCTCTCAAGAGGATGAAGATGCTCGAGTTCAGAGGTTGGAAGAGCGTGAAGGTTCTGAGGAAGTTCACGAAGGAGGAGATAGAGAGGCTCGAGAGGGATTGGGGGATAAACGAGGGAGACGTGATTTACATAGAGGACTCGAGCGGTGGAGGTAAGGTTACGGCCGAGTACCTGTGCGGTAAAGGGATCAAGGCCGTGATAGTGGGGAACGAGATGTCCCATCTGGCGAGGGAGGTGTTCGAGGAGAGGGGGGTGCCGATGATATTCAGGGAGGAGCTCGAGATGGAGGTGGGAGAGGAGTTCGCGATGGTGAACGCCAAGGAGTTCGAAGCTTTGCTGAAATCCAAGCTCAACGAGATGAGGAGAAGGAAGATAGATAGACTGGAGATGCTGTTACTCGAATACAAGCGAAGGAGGAACGCTTAAGTATCCACCGCACTCCCTTCAAACATGCTCCTCGTCGTCGCGGTAATCCTATTGCTCTCGTTTCTCCTCACCAAGAAGAGGGTTCTCGGGTTTCTCGGTTGGTTCGTATTCGGCGTTTACTGGCTCACGAACGTCCCCCACTACCTATCGATCCGCGACTACTACAACACCGCCATAATGATTTCGGCCTTCCTTCTCTTCACCCTCATAGCGGTTTCCGTTTTGAAAACTAAGAGGCTCGAAGTTCTGCTGGAGGTAACGTCGTTTTCCACCCTATCGGCTATCTTCTACTTTCCCTTCGCCCTGATTCCGGAGCTCAAGAGGGCGATAATAGGTGCTGTCGTCAGCCAAACCGTAGCCTTGGGGCGTTCGCTGGGTTTCGACTTCGTCAGGGTGGGGTTCAACAAGATAGCCTACGGAAACGGGCACGTGGAGATAATCCTCGCGTGTACGGGAATTCAGAGCATGGCGCTGTTCGCAGGGGCGACGCTCGGGATCAAGGCGGAATGGAGGAGGAAGATTTTGGCGTTCCTAATTTCCGTACCTGTCATATACATTCTAAACCTGTTCAGGGACGTGTTCGTCCTCGTAGCATACGGAAACGAATGGTTCGGCGAAAACAGCTTTTATATAGCGCACAACGTAATATCGAAGGTGCTCGCAACCCTCGCGTTGGTGCTGATATCCTTGGGTGTGTTCAGGTTCCTCCCGGAACTCGCGGATCTGATATACGATCTCAAGGACGAACTCGTGGGGGTTCTGCATGATAGAGAGGTCGGGTCTTAAGATCGTAGCACTCGAACTGCTTCTGCTCCCGCTCTCAATGGAAATCAAACCCCTCCTCCCGATCTTGGCGTTAGCCCTCGCCTTCACCCTGCTGTTTTTTCGAGATCCGGAGAGGGAGATCGGTGAGGGGGTCGTATCGCCAGCCGATGGAAGGATAGACTATCTGGAAGGTAGAAGAATGGAGGTGTTCATGAGCCCCTTCGACTGCCACGTCAACAGAGCGCCGGTGGGGGGTGTGGTTAGGAGGATAGTTTTTAAGGGAGGAAGCAAGCCCCCGGCGTTTATTAGGAGCGATAGGGCGATGAGAAACGAGATATACATAGAGAACGAGGACGGAACTTTCAAGGTCGTTCAGGTGGCGGGGTTGTTCGCGAGGAGAATAGTCTGTTACGTTAGGGAGGGGGAGAGGGTGGAGAAGGGGCAGAGGATAGGGATGATAAGGTTCGGATCCCGAGTCATTCTTGAGGTTCCCGAAGGTTACGTTTTCGTCAAGAGGAGGGGGGAGAAGGTTAAGGCTGGAGAAACGGTAGCGGTGAAATCATGAGGATATTCAGGGAACTTAGCTTCGCAGACGTTTTCAGCGTTCTCAACTGCACGTTCGGATTCTTCGGCATACTACTGCTCATTAGGAACTCCAACTACGTTCCCCTCCTCTACCTCTCCGCCCTGATGGACGGAATGGACGGTTTTTTCGCAGAGAAATTCGGGAAGAGTAGCATGGGCAAGGATCTCGATTCCCTTGCAGATCTGATATCCTTCGGCCTGTTTCCCGCTCTCCTCGTCGCCAAGTTCTGCGTTTGGATAGGGGCGATATACCTGCTCTCGGCCATGCTCAGGTTGGCGAGGTTCAACGTGCTGGATATGGAGGACTTTCTCGGCCTTCCCACGACCGCCTCCGCCCTCACCCTCTTCTCCGCCTTCAGACTCGGAATAGACGTGAGACCGATAGCCCTCCTCCTGTCCTTACTGATGGTGAGCGACCTTAGGTACGTGAGGGTGAGGGACAGGAGGTTGCTCCTTCCGGTGGGGCTGGTCATTTTGGGAAACATCTTTACCGTAGTTGCGGTTTACGTTCTATCGGTGATGCTCGTATGCTACATCCTAAGCCCCATGAGAGAGGTGGTAAGGCGCACTTCGAGGCGGGGATAAAGCTCGGCGCCCTGTTCCACCAATTCGTCGGAGCTCCCGTAGGCTTTGAGAACGTGGAGATATTGGAGAGGGCTATGGAAAGTTGCGTAAAGCTCCAGCCGTACGTGGAGCACGTGAAGGTGAGGATAGATAGGGTGAAGCTCAGGGAGAGGATCTCTGCCTTCGGATACACGTCGCTCACTCCGGACATGCTCCACGCAGAGGTCGTGGTTAAGGTGGGTGAGAAGAGGGTGAAGGCGGTGCTCAGGTGGGACGAGAGGCTGAAGTATCCAATAATGGAGATCCGCTAACTTTATATTTCGAA
>CAZQJR010000079.1:0-15974 GCA_964592825.1 uncultured archaeon
AAGAAGGCGCTGAGGCACATAATAAAGGCCGGGGGCAAGAGGACTCGACCCATAATCGTTCTCCTCAGCGGAAAGCTGTGTGGCGGGAGCTACGAGGACGTTATGAACATGGCTCTTGCAGTAGAACTGATACACACGGCGAGCTTGGCGCACGATGACGTAATAGACAGGGGAACGATGAGAAGGAACGTAAAGGCTTTGCACGTGGAATATGATGTTGCGTTGGCTATTCTCGTTGGAGATTGGCTTATATCGAAATCCGTCGAGTTGGTTTCGGTTTACGACGAGGAGATCGTTAAAGGTTTCGCTGAAGTCGGAATGAAGATGAGCGAAGGCGAGGTTTTGGACGTTTACAGCATAAGGGAGCCCTTCACGGAGGAGGATTACTTCAGGTGCATATCTACGAAGACCGCATCCCTCTTCGCCTACAGTGCAAAAAACGCTTGTTTGGTAGTTTCCAATGATAGAGGTGCTGCGGATAAGCTTTTCGAATACGGAAACAACTTGGGGCTCGCATATCAACTCGTGGACGACCTTCTGGAGTTCTTGGACATGTACGAGGACAAGCGCTCCGAGTTCGAGTCCCTAACCCTCCCGATGATGTACGCGGAACGCTACGGATTCGAGGAGGGGGTGGCGAAGGTTCTCGAACTCATAAGGGGTTACGCGGAGAGGAGCAAGAGGGCGATGGACTACTTCGATGACTGCGAGAGCAAGGACAAGCTGTTGAGACTCGTCGATTACATGACTTCGGATCTCATAAGGGATTACGTCAGCAAGAACGAGGAGGTCTTGAGCCTTCTCGAATCCTTCAGGGCTTGAGGACGAAAACCTTCGTATCCAGCCCCCCGTACTTGACCCACAACTCCTCCGCTATCTCGTATCCAAGTTCGAGCGCCTTCTCCTTCAGAACCCTCATCTCTGCGGTTATAACGACGACCCTATCGACTATCCCCTTCAGTTCCCTGAGAAAACCTTCGTAAAGATCCTCTATAACTCCCTTCCTCGCTATCCTAAGACCGTAGGGTGGGTTCGTTATCGCCACGTCCCCTTCTCTCAAACACAGCCTCGTCGCATCTCCTTGGACGAATTCCACGTAAACCCCCGCCTTCCTCGAATTCATCCTTCCTCCCTTCAAGTGCTTCCTGAACCTCTCCACCCCAACGAGCGTCAAATCCACGTCCCTCTCCACGAAATCTCCCTTGACTTCCTCAAGCAACTCCCTCCCGAACACCTTAGTGAACGCGAAGTCCTCCCTGAGCTTTTGAGGAGGAACGTTCCTTCCGATCATCCCCGCCTCTATGAGTATCGTCCCGCTACCGCACATTGGATCTATCAGAACCTCGTCCTCCTTCCAACCGGAAAGCATGACAAGAGCGGAGGCTATCGCCGGATTGAGCGGGGCGGGATGGTCGTAAACCCTGTATCCCCTTCTGTGGAGAGCTTCGTCGCCAGTCGTGTCGATCCCCACGTAAACCTCGTCGAATATCACGTCCACCCTTATTATCACGTCCGGCTCGTCCAAATCGACCTTAAGCCTGACGCCCCTGGACTCCATGTATCCGTCTATGACCGCCTGCCCCGCCACCCTTCCCACGTCCAAAGAAGTGAAGTCGTGCTCTCCCACCCTCAACGGTCTTATGGCGAAGCTTTGATCCGGCCTTATCCAGCTGAAATCGATCCCCCTAACTATCCGGTATATGTCGTCCAAGCTCTCGAACCTCTCAACCGCGAGCAAAACCATTATCCTCTCAAGCGTCCTCGCACCGTAATTCAGCCTCGCCATCAGCCTTAGATCGCCCTCGAAGAAAACCCTACCCTTCCTAACCTCCGTAATTTTCCCGCCGAAACCCTCTATCTCCTTCGCGGATATCCTCTCGAGTCCCGGAGGGAGTGTGGCGTAGAACCGCATCGAAACGGAAAAAATTGGATGGATTAAAAAGGTTAATACTTGCAGGGGACGAGGAGAACGGGAAGCATGGACTTCCTTATCACCCCATCCGCGGTGCTACCCAAAAGCAGATCCTTAAGAACGCTCCTACCCCTCTTCCCCACCACTATGACCGTCGAACCCTTTATCACCGCCTCGTTTAGTATGGCGTTCGAAGCCACCCCCACACCCACCTCGAGCTCGCTCTCGAACTTGAACTTCTTGGCGTACTCCTCAAGCTTCTTGAGGGCGTATTCCGATAGCTCCTTCGTCTTGTCGGGCTTTCCGTAGTCTATGACGTGCATGAGCGTCGCCTTCTTCACGTAATCCTCGAAGAGATTCTTCACCGTTTCGACGATGCTATCGGAGCACGGGGAGAAGTCCAAGGCTATGAGGGGGTTGTCGAATACCCTCCTCGCATCCCATATACATCTCACGGTGTGCCTCGCCTTGTCCCACTCGTACTTGACGAGCAAAACGGGTCTCGTAGCGGCTCTCGCGACGTTGGAGGCGGTGTGACCTATGAACATGTCCCTGAGTATGTGTTCACCCTTGGAGGGCATGTAGATAAGATCTACATCTTCCTCCTCAGCGACCTTCGATATTTCAATGGCGGGCGTTCCTATTCTGACTATGGTCTTGGCGACGTTTATTCCCATGCTCTTGAAGTCCTCAGCGACCTTTTCGAGCTTCTCCTTGGCGCTCATCTGCAGTTTCTCCAGCACCTCGCTCCAAGCCGATGCATCGACGACGTGGATGAGAATTATCTCCTCGGCCACCCCCGTGCTGAAGAACCTCGGAATACAGTTGCTGAAGGCGTACTCCGAAACCACCGAGAAGTCCACCGGAAACAGAACCCTCCTTATCATCACCCATCACCTCTTGAAAAACTATTATTATAACACCCACTATATATACTTTACTGATGAAATTAAGCTTATATCTCGCAAAGGTCTACTCCGACCCATGGCCGTCCCCCTTTTTGATCCCGACGGATTCTTCGAAGAGCACGACGACGTCCCATTTCTGGTTTCCTTCGCCATAGTAACCGCAGCAGGAATAGTTGGAGCCCTCATGATCTACCTAAACTTCCCCATCATAGAGGAGGGGATCGTGAGGGAGCTCGTTAAAAGCGGCTTGTCCGTTGAGAAGGCGAGGATGCTGGCAGAGTTCGTAAAGACGTACTTGATCGTAGCTCCCCTCATAGGTAGCTATATCGCTTGGATACTGCTCGGCGGTCTGATTCAGGTGTTCTCAGCCCTGCTGGGTGGGGAAGGGGAATTCTCCAAAACCCTGAAGTTCGTCGCGTTCGGTTTCCTACCGAGCCTCGTCCTCGCCCCCGTCTCCTACGTCGTCGTGAGTATGACCCACGACCTCACCTCCCTCCCGGTCAAGCTCGTCGGAATAGCCTCCACAATCTGGCAGTTCTACATCCTAACTTTCGCGGTCAAGCACGCGAGAAACCTTTCGGTGAAGAACTCGGCAATCTGCGTTTTGCTCGCCATCGTGGTTTCGATGCTCCTGAGGTTTGCGGGAAATTTATTTAGACCTTCGTAGTCCCAATATCATGCGGAGTGATATCACGAAGAAAGGTGTTGAGCGAACCGCCCATAGGGCTCTTCTCAAAGCTTTGGGTGTTTGCGATGAGGAGATGGACAGGCCGTTCATAGGGGTTGCGAACGCGTTCAATACGATCGTTCCGGGGCACATGAACTTGGACAAAATCACTCAGGCCGTGAAGGAAGGGATTTACGCCGCTGGAGGGGTTCCCTTCGAATTCGGGGTTATAGGGGTTTGCGACGGAATTGCGATGGGGCACGAAGGCATGAAGTTCTCGTTGCCCACGAGGGAGCTCATAGCGGACAGCATCGAAGCCATGGTTCAGGCGCATCAGTTCGACGGGCTGGTGCTCGTCGGAGCTTGCGACAAGATAGTTCCAGGAATGCTCATGGCCATGCTGAGGCTCGACATTCCCGCGATAATGGTCTGCGGAGGCCCGATGCTCGCGGAGAGGGTTGGGGACAAGGTGGTCACGATAAAGACGGCCTTTGAAGCTGCGGGACTTTACAAGTCGGGGAAGATAGACGAGAGAACTCTGAAGCTCTACGAGGACTTCTGCGCCCCGTACTGCGGTAGCTGTCAGGGGCTTTATACTGCAAACACCATGCAGATTCTGACGGAAGCCTTAGGCCTTTGCCTTCCGTACTGCTCCACCTCTCCCTCCTGCTCTTCGAGAAAGCTAAGGATAGCGAAGGAGAGCGGAAAGAGGATAGTGGAACTCGTCAGACAGAACTTCAAGCCTTCTGATTTCATAACCGAAGAGTCTTTCAAAAACGCGATAACCGTGGACATGCTCGTAGGAGGTTCGACGAACACGGTTCTCCATTTACCGGCTATTGCGAGGGAGGCGGGGATTAAGCTCAGCTTGGATCTTTTCGATGAGATAAGCAGAAAAACTCCTCACATCGTTGCCATAGATCCCGCGTCGGAGTTCACCATAGCGGATTTGGATGAGAGCGGTGGGGTTCCCATGCTCATGAAGAAGGCCAAAGACCTTCTCAGCGACGAGATGACCGTGAGCGGAAAATCGATTTACGAGATTGCGGAGCAGGCTTTCGTCAGGGGGAGGGATATAATAAGGGACGTTTCCGATCCAATAAGGAGAGAGGGAGGAATCGCCATTTTGAGGGGAAATTTGGCTGAAAAGGGGGCTGTTGTAAAAACCGCCGCTATAAGCGAGGACATGATGAGGTTCGAGGGCAACGCTAAGGTTTACGATTCCGAGCAAGAGGCTCTGAAGGCCATACTGAACAACGAGGTTGAGGAGGGCGACGTGGTGGTCATCAGGTACATGGGGCCGAAGGGGGCTCCGGGGATGCCCGAAATGCTGTTGCCTACTGCGGCGATAGCGGGGATGGGGCTGAGGAGGGTTGCTTTGATCACGGACGGAAGGTTCAGCGGTGCGACGAGGGGGCCTTGCATAGGCCACGTTTCTCCCGAAGCCATGGTAGGAGGAACGATCGCGCTCGTCGAAGATGGGGATACGATCTCGATAGACATCCCCGCAAGGAGGCTCGAGGTAGTGGTGGATAGGGATGAGTTGGAAAGGAGGAGGGAGAGGTGGAGGCCGAAGGAGAGGAAGCTCACCGGTTACCTCGCGAGGTACGCCAAACTCGTCGGCGGTGCGGATGAGGGGGCGGTGTTCTCCTAATTTTTAAATAGCTTTCCGGGCAAGATCCTACGTGCTTCCGGACGTGCAGTTCACCAAGCCGGACGTCCCGATAAGGTTGAACAGGGTGGGAGCGGTTGGAATAAAGAAGCTCGTAGAGGTGGAGAGGAGGGAAGGAAGGCCGATAGTCCTCATATCTGACTTCGACGTCTTCGTCGATCTCCCTCCGAGCATGAAGGGGGCGAATCTCAGCAGGAACTTCGAGGTCATCGACGAGGTGATAGAGAGAAAGACGTCAAAGCCCGTGAAGAAGATAGAGAACTTATGCACGGAGATAGCGGAGGTTCTGCTCGAAAGGCACGAATACGCTACGAAAGCGGAGGTTAGGATGAGGTCGGAGTTAATACTGAAGAAGAGAACCCCGGTTACGAGGCAGAGGACGCAGGAGGTCGTTGTGATCCTGAGCGATGCCAAGGTTAGGAGGGACGGGTGGAAGAACGTTTTCGTTGGAGCCGAGGTCGTCGGCACGACTGCCTGTCCGTGCGCTCAGGAGCTCGTTAGGGCGAAGGTCGTTGAGAGGTTGAAGGAGATCGGTTTCGGGGACGAGGAGATCGAGAGGATTCTGAAAGTCGTTCCCCTCGCAACCCACAACCAGAGGGGGAGGGCGAGAATAATGATGCAGGTATGCGAGGACTTCACCCCAGAAATAGACAGGTTGGTGGACATAGCAAAGAGGGCGATGAGCTACGAAATATACGAGGTTCTGAAGAGGGAGGACGAGCTCGAGGTCGTTTGGAGGGTTCACGAGAATCCGAGGTTCGTAGAGGACTGCGTGAGGTTGATGGCGAAGTTCGTAGTCGAGGAATTTCCTCAGGCTCCCGACGAGGCTCTCGTATTTTTCAGGCAGGAGAACGAGGAGAGCATACACCAGCACAACGTCGTAGCAGAGAGGGTCGCGACGATGGGGGAGCTCAGGAGGGAGATCTGCCGATGAGTGAGAAGTATACGTCCTCAAGCCTTCTCGCAGACGATTCCACGCTTATTATCTCCCCTCCGTCCGTCAGAATCCCCTTAAGCATTTCGTTGAGCTCCTTCACGTCTTCGGTAACGAACTCCTCCTCCCTCCCGTCCAACCTGTATCGGACGACGTATCTCTGCAGACCCCTCAACTCCTCTATGTCCCCGTAGTAGAGCACCCTTCCCCCCTTCATTATTACGACCTTGTCGCAAACGAACTCCACGTAGTAGAGGTTGTGGGCAGAGAAGAGAACCGCCTTGTCCCTGAGCTTCTTAATGAACTCCGCTATGAAGAGGGACGTGGACGGATCGAGCCCACCCATAGGCTCGTCGTATATCAAATAATCGGGGTCGTGAACGAGAGACCTCGCTATGGAAAGCTTTCTCTTCATACCTTTCGAGAGTTCCGCTATTCTTTTATTCGGGACACCGAGCATCTCCATTATCCTTCTTCCGTAATCCACATCAACCCCGTAAACGTCCGCGAAGAACTTGAGGTAGTCGAGGGCCTTCATGTCCTCGTAGAGGGAATCGACTTCGGGAACGTAACCTATCCTCCTCCTTACGGTCTTAAGATTCTCGAAAAGCTCCAACCCGTCGTATTCAACCCTTCCCGACGTCGGTCTGAGCAGTCCGACCACTATCCTTATGGTCGTCGACTTTCCCGCTCCGTTTTCCCCTATAAGCCCCACCACCTCACCCCTCTCGACGGTAAAGCTAACGCCCTTCAACGCCACGAAGTCTCCGTAAACCTTGGACACATCGTCCACCACGAGCACGTTCCCCCCTACGACACCGTTATATATAGCCCTTTCCCATAATGATCATAACAATGCTTGAAATCGCGAAGCTCGAACTGAGGGCGAGGAGGAGATGGAGGGCGAGGGACGGGATTTTCGTCGTCCTACTCTCCATACTCGCTGTAACCACCACCGTCTACTCCCTTTCGCTCGGCGTGAGGATAGACAGGGGTATTTACACATCCAACTTAAAGCTCGGCGATCCCCTCTTCAGGGTTTCGAAGGATCCCGACGTGACCGTAGTGAGGGGAGGTGTGATCTTAAAGGGGACGGAGAAGTCCCTCGCAGCCTTCGACGAGTTGAGGAACTATCTGAAGAGGGTTTACGACGAGTGGTTGTGGCAGAGATACGGTTACAAGGCGTTTCCAGTGATGGTAAGGCTCGTCAGGGTCAAGACGAAGGTTTCGGAAGGCGTTAGATTCGTTAAAAACAGCACCACGTTTCCCAAAGTTTCCGGCAAGGGGGCGGTGGAGAAATCGGTCAAAAGAGAGAGTGAGGGAAAGATGGCGGAGATAGCCCCGCAAAACGTAACCGGCGCCCCTTCGAAATCCGACTTCCTTACTCCGGATCAGCTCAGGCCTCCGAGCCTCCTCGACAAGATTCTCTACGCCTTCGGCTTCGTTATTCCAATATACTTCGTCGTTCAGATCTACTCGTCCTCTACGGCGGAGGATAAGTTGAAGAGGAGGTTCGAGGTTCTGTTCACCGCCCTTTCTCCCGAAGAGGTTCTCTTCGGAAAGATGCTACCCTACGCGGTGGCCTCCGTTCTACTCTCCACAATCGCCCTCGCCATTCTCGGCAAAAGTCCTATATACGAGGTCTACATATTTCCGGTGATTCTCTTCCTGCTCGCCCTCAACACGTTTACGGCGATGATTTCGAGGAGCTACAGGGAGATGACCTTTCTCACGATCGTGATATCGATATTCGTTACGGTGTACCTCTTCATCCCCGCCGTATTCTCCGAGTTCACGTTCGGCGGAGTGTCGCCCATAACGAGGATTCTGAACGGAGACCTGAAGCTCTGGAGCTACGTTGTATCCACGTTCCAGTTCTGGAGCATGGCGGTCGTGTTGTTCTACCTCTCGATTAACTCCAACGAGGTAATGTACTCCCAGCGGGACCCCCTCGAAAAGATCGTAGAACTGGCGAGGCAGACCGTGAGGGACTATCCGACCCTATTTTTGGCAGTATTCCTATCCATTCCATTCGTATTCGTAATCGAGTTCTTCACCCTCTCCCTAATCTTCATGTTCGAGTACGCGGTTTACGTCGTGATACTCCTGATCGCGATCGTCGAGGAGTTTTTCAAGGGGCTCCTGATATACTCCGCAGTTAGGAACGGATGCAACGGTTACGTCTCCGCAATCGTCGCGTCTATAGGATTCTTTCTTGGTGAAAAGGCCGTCCTGTTCGCCTTCCTTCCCGTCAAGGGTTTGACATACCTTCCCGTCCCCCTCATAGCCCACACTCTCGCGTCCCTCCTCTTCGTCCTCACGCTTAGATTCGGATTCAAGAGGGCTTTGGCCGTATCGTCCGCATTCCACGCAGTGTACGACGGGGTGATAATTTGGAGTCTCTTACGATAGCCCTGAAGGATCTAAGGAGCTTGAGGAGGGAGAGAACGATAGGACTCGTGCTCGCCCTACTGCTCTTCGTGGCATCTTTCTCATCCCTCGTCGTTACGGGAATAACTCTCCTCTACTCCCCAACTGGTTACGCGAACGCGAGGGTTGGGCTGGTGGGAAATGCGAGGATCTTCGAAACCATAGTGCATCCCGTCGTTTACGAAGACCTCGCCCCAGCCTTGAGGGATCTCACGAACGGTAAGTTGGATGCGATAGTCGTGTTCAACGAGAACGTTTCCTCCGTCAACTACATAACGGTGTACGTGCCGAAGGAGGATGTTAAGGCCATAAAGGCGATACTATTTTTGAGGAAAAAGCTTGAGGAGTATCAGAACGTGCTGAGGAGGATCAGAGGTATTCCAACCCTTAGAATCGTCGCTTACGAGAACGGGAGAGTAGTGGAAGTTCCGGAGGGTTACTCCCTCAAGTTCAAGTTCGTCTACGTCATGCTGATCCCACTCCTCGCACTTACAACCGCCGTCGTGTCTTCGGCCTTCGTCATAGACTCCGTATGCGAGGAGTTCGAGAAGAACACCGTCGAGGTTCTTTTGACCGCGGTGGATCTATCCGACGTGGTGATCGGAAAGGTGACCGCGTCCCTCATCCTATCCACGACCCTAACTGTGTTCTGGATGATCATGCTCACGCTAAACGGGATAGAGATACACGACCCCCTCTCCACGTTCCTTGCAACGCTCTCGGTATGTCTGTTCATGACTTCCCTCGCCCTCCTGTCGGTGAGCTACGAACCCGTTAGGGAAAAGGCGCAGATATTATTCTCTCTGGCGGTAATCTCGTTCATAGTGGTCATGTTCTCTTTCCCATCATCCCCCCTCGGCGCCCTCGCCAGAGCTTCCTCAGGATCGAACTCCTTCGTAATCCCCCACCTAATCCTATCGCTCTCGTCATTAATTCTGACCCTGTTCGTTTCCGAAAAACGCTTAAGCAAAGCGATAGGCTTGGATCTATGAAGGCGGTCATAATAATGGGATCAAAAGCGGATCTCGACTTCGCGAAGAAGATTGCCGAGAAGCTCGACGAGTTCGGGGTAGAATACGAGTTGAGGATCGCTTCCGCCCACAAAACACCGGAGAAGGTGCTCGAAATAGTTAAGAGCTACGAAGACGTGGTTTTCGTAACCGTGGCCGGTAGGAGCAACGCTCTAAGCGGTTTCGTGGACGCAAACACCCCTCATCCCGTAATCGCATGTCCGCCGTACAGCGATAAGTTCGCGGGCGTGGACGTGTTCTCGTCCCTCAGGATGCCCTCGGGAGTCGCACCGATGGTCGTGCTCGAGCCCGAAAACTGCGCGCTGGCGGTGGCGAAGATAGTGGCGTTGAAAGATGGGGACGTTAGGAGGAGGGTTGAGGAGTATCAGAGGAGGAAGAAGGAGGAGGTAATAAGGGCCGACGAGGAGATTGGACATGGAGGTGGAGATTAAGTTCAAGGCGGATAGGGGGGTAGAGGAGAGGATAAAGAGGATCGCCGATTTCGTCTGCGAGAAGGTGGAGGAGGACGTTTACTTCAACTCCCCCGTCAGGGACTTCAGAGAAAGCGACGAGGCGCTCAGGATCAGGAGGGACGGGGAGGGAATCAGGATAACGTACAAGGGGCCAAAGGTGGACGAGGAAACGAAGACGAGGGAAGAGATAGAAGTGAAGGTGGACGACTACGGTAAGGCCATTGAGATATTCAACAGACTCGGTTTCAGAGCCATAAGGAGGGTCGTCAAGAGGAGGAGGATCTACAGGACGGGGGACGTTACGATATGCTTCGACGACGTCGAGGGTCTCGGATGCTTCGTTGAGATAGAGGTGAAGTCGGACGACGTCGAGGGGGCTAAGAGAAGGGTTTTCGAGGTGGCGAGGGCATTGGGCTTCGATCCGTCGGAGTCAATAAGGGAATCCTACTTGGAACTGCTCATCCGAGATACTTCGACTTCAGGAGCTTGACGTTGACGAGGAATCCGACGAAAACGTTGGTGTAGTACGTTATGAACCTCCAAAGGGCGACGAGAACTCCCAAAACGTCTTGAGGAACGAACTTGGAGTAGAGATAAACCATCCCGGCCTCGGCTATCCCGCTACTACCCGGAGTTAGGGGGACGAGAGATACTATTACGAGTATGAACTGGGCGGTTATGGACAAGAGAACTGCGGGATTTTGGTTCAAGGCCAATAGAACCGCGGAGGGAACCAAGAACTCCGGAAACCATATGAGAGCGGTGTAGATCATCGAAAGGATTACCTCATCCCACGGATTCCTGAGCATCTCCACGAGGGCTTTTCTGAACATCAAAGTTTCCTCCTTGAACCTTCCGGCAATCTTCCTCGCCTTCTCCTCCCCGAACCTTCTGAGCCTCCTCTCCAACCACTCCGAAAACCTTCCCACGTTCCTCTCGTCCTTGACTATGAGGTAGAGGAACAGCAGAAATCCAACGAGGCAAACTCCGAAAATCGCCCCGACCTCGAACCCGAACTTCGTCGCGAACCCCGAGACGAACAGGAACAGTACGAGGGCTATTACGAAGAATATGGCATCCAGCAACCTCTCCGCCAAAACGACGGCGGTCGCCGAACCCAAGGGGATCCTGTCCGAAAGCATCTTTATCCTCAAAGGTTCCCCTCCCGCGGAGGACGGGGTAATGGCAGCCAAGAACGTGCTCGCTATGGATATCTCAAGCGCGTACCTAAGCGAAACGTCGGCACCGAGCATGGAGGTGAGGTGCTTCAGCCTGACGCCCCAGAAGAACCAGAATAGCGAGTGAAGGAGGAAAGCGAGGATGAGAAATCGCCAATCCGCTTTGAAAATTATCCTCCAAGTGAGCTTGGTTTCGGTCAGCTTGAAAATAACAAGTATGGTTACGAGACTGACCGCGAGGCCTAATACCATCGGCTTTAGAGTGGAGCTCTTTTTATCGGACTCCATTCCACTCCTCTCCCCCTGACGTATTTCGCCAATGCGCAGATGGCTGAGTACTGGAGGAGGATCGTATGGGCGAGTAGTCCGAACGTTACTAAAATCTTTTTAAAATTCCTGAAACGGTAGAGTATGAGGGGGGGAGCGAGAAGGAGAAGTGGGAGGAGTAGTATTACTGCGTAGGTTAACGTGAGCGCCGAAATCCACGATAGAACGAAACCCCTATCCTTCGAAGAAAAAACCTCCTTCCTGTACCTCCAAAGCTGAAGTCCTCCGTAATACCATCTCTTTCTCTGGGAAACGAGATCTCTCCAGCTTAGTGGTGCCTGCTCGTACATCCTCGTATCCTCCACGTAGAGGGCTTTGTAACCCAAGCAGTGCATTCTCGTGGCGAAGTCAGCGTCTTCGGTGATGGCGTCCTCCCTAAGTCCGTACTTCATCAAAAGATCCGCCCTCAAAACACCTATGAGGCCGTTGAACTGCTTGAACTTCGATAACTTTAGGAGGAAGTTTATTAGGTGATACTCAACCTCCACGGTTTCCGAGACGAGGTTAACGGGGTTGGACACGTACCTCGGGGAAGAGGCCAAGTAAGCCGTCGGATCCCCCTTAAGAGCCTCGACGCACTTGACCACGAAATCCCTATCGGGACGGGAATCCACGTCGAATATGGCTATGTAGTCGGGTTTGAACGGTTTTAGATACTTCAACGCGTCGTTTATCGCCCCCGCCCTCTTTCCCCTCGTCGTCTTTCTCTCCAAAACATCGACGCCCAACCTTCTAAGCTCCCTTCCCCTTACGTCCCTCCCGTCCTTCAGGTCAACCACGTAAACTATCTTCACTTCAAAAGAGTCGTAATCCAAGCTCTTCAGATGTTTTGCGGAGTTTACCAAAACCTCGAGGGGTTCGAAGGGTGAAACGGGAACGATCACCGCAACCCTATTCGTAGACAACCTTCTTCATCTCCTCCATGACATCCAATATCTTCCTTTCGAGCTCAATCGCGGAATTCAAAATCTCCTCAAGCCTGAACTCCTCGATCTCGTCTTTCATTTCCGGATGAGATCCTATGAAGTCGCTGAGATTCGTAACTATGGATCTAACGTCTCCGTATGCTTCGTTCAGTAAGGCGAGCATTAAAAAAACCCTGCTCCTCCTGTCGAACATCCCCTCACCTCTTCTTCCAGAAGGACGGATAAGTTCCCCTCTCCATTATAACCCTCGTAACGTCCACCACGACGCCGCTCCTCACCTTTAGCATGTCCTCCGCGTCCATAAGAGCCTTACCCAATGCGACGAGCTCGTTCTTTAGCGTGAAGATGGCAACGAGTTCGTCCTTCTTAACCGTCTTCTCTATGTAAAGAACGCCCTTCGCCGTCAGATCCGCACCGTGGCATATCGCATCGACCGCGGTGTCCTTTATCACAACCTTGGGCACGTTGGCGACGGCCAACTCCATCGGCTTGATTATCTTCCTGAGATACTTCTCCTCCCCCTCCTCCTTCCACATCACGTAAGCGTCGAGCAGGTCGTGGAGGGTGTAGCACATGCTTTCGTCGAATATCCCCGTCCTCGTCCTCCTAAGCTCCTGCATGTGAGCTCCGCATCCCAAAACCTCTCCCACGTCGGTGCAAAGCTTTCTGATGTACGTTCCCGCCTCGGTCGTAACCTTGAAAAGAACATCCCTCCCCTCCATCTCGAGTACTTCGATCTTGTAGATCGTCCTCACCCTCAACCTCTTCTTAACCGCCGACTTCAGCGGAGGACGCTGGTATATCTTGCCCTCGAAGAGCTTCAGAACCCTCTCCACCTCTTCCCTCCTAACGTCCCCGTGCAAACGCATCAGGCACACGTACTCCTTCTCGGAACCCTGCAGAATTCTAACGAGCTTGGTGGCGTCCTCTATCATTATCGGCAGAACGCCGGTAACTCTCGGATCCAAGGTTCCGGTGTGGCCAGTTTTTTGCACGTTTAGAATCCTCCTGACCCAAACCACGACCTCGTGACTGCTCGGCCCCATTGGCTTGTCTATTACGACGAAACCTTTCCTTATGTACTCCTCCATGGGTCTGTTGAACGGATAACAGCCGTAACTGTCGTCGGTGCTACCCTCTTCCTTGACGTAGAACCTTTCCTCGAATCCCTTCTCCTTTCTGATCGTCAGAGCTTTCATGCTCGGGAAGTAGAATCCGTCAAGATTTAAAAATTATGTGTCAGAGCCAAAAGGATCCGGACTCAAAGTTTAGGCTATTCCCGTTTTGCTCAATATCAACTCGAACTCGTCCTTCGAAGGATCGACGTCCTCGAGGATCGTGTACCTTTTCCTCCTTATGTTCTTCGCGTACATCAGAGCTTCGACGACCTGCTCCTTGGTGAGCCCCAATTCTCTCGCGGTCGTCGGGGCTTGAATCTTTTCGAGCGACATCCTTATCAACTCCCAATCCCCCTCGCCGTAGTATTTCTCGTGCAGGTACTCCATTATTATCGTTCCTAAGGCCACCTGCTCCCCGTGCGTCCCGTTCCCGTATCCGAGTATGTCCAAAGCGTGACTGAACTTATGCTCAGATCCGCTCGCCGGCCTACTGCTACCGACGAGGGATATCGCCACTCCGCTCAGTATAAGTCCCCTGACGAGGGTTTCTATCTGATTCCTGAGATCGAGTCTCTCAGCGCTCATGAGCATGAGCTTGGCAGGCATCATAGCCATGCTCGCCGCGACTTCGTTGAACTCCTCCCCCCTCTTCTCCTTCCCGAGTTTCCAGTCCTTCACCGCCACTACGTTGGATATGAGGTCTCCGTAACCGGATCGGAGCAACCTTATCGGACTGTGCCTCAGGATAGTTAGATCGGCGAGAACTGCGGTCGGAGGATTCACGAGTATGGACACGGGTTTCCCGTTCTCCTTAAAGCTCGCAACAGGCGAAGCTATGCCGTCGTGAGATGCGACGGTCGGTACGCTTACGAAAGGAACGCCCAACTCCGAAGCTACGACCTTTGCTACGTCGAGAACCCTACCTCCTCCAACGCCAATTACGCCGTCCACGTCGGAGTAGCTTAAGGAAACGACTATCCTTCTAACCTCCTCCATCCCGCTTCTTTCAACGAAGAACCTTTTGGCGACCCTTCCCGATATTTTCTCCTCCAACTTCCTGCCTGCCACCTCGTACGACTTCCTTCCGCTAAGAAAGATCGAGGACGTGATGTCCAAACCCTCGAGAACCCTATCTATTTCTTTCCTAACGCTTTCTCCAATCTCCACCATCTGAGGAAGGGGCTTCACCATGCTCCCATTTCCATTGCAATCTTTTTGAGCCTCTCTATCCTCTTCTCAACTGGGGGATGGGTCGAAAACAGGGAGGCTATGGTTTCACCGCTTATGGCGGGGTATATGAAGAACGCGTTCAAACCCTCGTATTCCTTCTTGTATCTTGAAGGAATCAGATCCATCCTACCGCTTATCTTCGCCAGAGCGGATATGAGAGCCTGAGGATTTCCGGTTAGATACGCACTACCTTCGTCCGCGGCGAACTCCCTGTATCTACTCAAAGCGAGCATCAAAAGTGTGCAAATCAGCCAGACCACGATCGATACCACGAACAGCGCGAATCCCATGAGCGCAGAGTTGTCCCTCTCGTCTCCCCCGAACAGTCCCATGAACATAGCCCATCTCGCCACGAACCATGCGACCGTGGCCATGAAGCTCGCTACCGTTATCACCACCATATCCCTATGCCTGATGTGAGATAGCTCATGTCCGAGCACCGCTTCGATCTCCTCCCAGTCGAGCGTTCTCAACAGTCCCGTCGTAACGGCCACGACCGCGCTCTTCGGGCTTCTCCCGGTGGCGAAGGCGTTGGGGATCTGCGTGTCCACTATCGCGATCTTCGGCATCGGAAGATTGGCCCTCTGGCACAACCTTCTAACGATCTCGTAGAGTTCTGGAGCCTCTTGCTCGCTCACGATCCTCGCTCCCGTAACCAACAGCACGATCCTATCGGAGAAGTAGTACTGTAGGAAGAGCATCAGTCCTACAAAGAGCATTATCATGGTTATTGGAAATCCCAAGACGTAGAGTAAGGTCATGAATCCCAAGTACACTACCGCCAGCAGGAACATTGTTAGGTACATCCTGAGGGCCAAACCCAAATCCCTGACCATCGTTCGAAGTTGTGGGGATCTGCTATATAAACACTCTCACAACCTCCCCCATCCCCTTGCTCCTACCCTCCCTGAATATGAACTTCTGTCCCTCGTAAACGAACTGGGGGTGATACTTGAACCTGATCCTGACCCTTCCCCTGTCCCCCGCCTTAAGGTACTCCCTGTCCATGTCCTCAAAAACCACAGCCTCGGAGATGGTTTCTATGTGTATCACGGGCTCGTATCCCCTCCTTATCCTCGTCGGATGGCTGAAGACGTAAACGTCGGCCTCGAACTCCCACACCGAATACGGCTCCCTCTTAATCAGAACCATCCCCCTTCTGAGCTCGTCGTACCTAACCCCCTTCAGG
>CAZQJR010000080.1:0-7759 GCA_964592825.1 uncultured archaeon
GTTCTTCCCGGAGAAGATCCTAAGAGAAGAGAAAAAGGACGATTTTGAGGAGGATTGGGAGAATGAGTAGGATCCAAGATGTGGACACAACTGGAGCTCCTGCAAGCGTGGACACATACAGGTTCCAGAATGTGGACACAAACCCACGAGGACGTCTCCGGATCTTTGTGTCCACAATAATAGGTCCGCAAGTTGTGGTCACAGGAGGTCGATTCTGATGCCCGAACCCAAGATCATCTGGACTGACGAGTTCCGCATCTACATGGGCCCGAAAGGCGGGCCGATTCCAAGAGGAGCCAAGGTTAAGCTCTACGCCAAAGTGTTCATCGGCTGGTGGCGTATGGGATTTTTTGAGTGGCCGATCGGTAGCGGAGAAAAGTGGTTTGCCCCGATAAGGTGTTTGCGGAGGTGTAGGAATTGATCAAGCAAATTTCGATTTTTGAATGCTCCTTCTGCGGACGTAAGCTTTCGCAGGATGAGGTCGTCATGATCGGCTGTTGTCCCGTCTGTAGGCTCTGTTACAGGCATCTGATGAGGTGTCAAAGATGATCGTCTCCAAGAGGCAGGATGAGGCTCTGTATAAGCTGATCAGAAGGAGGGGCGAAAATATCGTGCATGTTCTCGTAAAGCTGAACGGAGAACCCATCGGAAAAATAGCAGTCAAGCTCAACGTTTCTCCTTTCTCCGTTTTGGTAATCGTTGGACGGCTGAAAAAGGCCGGATTGATTAAGGAGGTGAGAATCAAGTGAGGTTGCACAGGATCGTTATAAAGGTCGTAAAACAGATTTCCGAAGAATATGGCATCCCCGAGGAGGAAGTCTTAAGCATTGCAATAAAAAGATTTAAAGAAAAGGAGTTTAAAATCTGATTTTTCCTTCCTCTTTTAGAATTTCTAAGATCATCCGTCTAACTTTATTTTCGATGATTCTTTCAAGCTCGTCATCTAAGACTGCTTCTATTATTTCCTCTTCTCCGAACTCTCTAACGAGTTTAGTCGGATCGAGTGCCGCCTTGCACTTCCAGCATCTCATCCTGAACGGCTCGTTGAATTCACCGCAGATCTGACATCTTACGGGCGAAAGTCTCTTAACGTCCGGTTCTGCCTCATCTTCTCTTATCAGTCCGAGTTCCTTGAGGATTTTCTTGTCCGCATCCGAATCTATCAATTTAGCGTATCTTCTCAGGTGTCTCGATCCGGGAATGTGTCCACTTCTCTTGGATAGCTGTTGTTCCGTCAGCAGAACGGCCCAGAGCGTTATGCCCGTATGCCTGAACTTGTAGGGGCTGAATTTCTTCCTCTTCTTGATCCCGGCCCTTTTGAACAATCTGTCCAGAATCCTGTAATAAGCATCGTTGTTTATCGGCTTTACAATTCCCCTTCTGAAAGCGTTTAGGTCTATCCACATCGGTGCTGAGGGATCATCCTTGAGAGGATGCACGTTTAGCCATCTGGATACGTAAGGCAGAGAAAAGCTCAGATGGGGGCTCCTGCGAAAGGTTTTGCTTCTCCTTATTTCGACCTTTATGCCCCAAGCATCTCTCACGAAATCTCCAACCGTCAGCGTTAAGATCTCCTCAGGTCTGCAGCATAGGTCCAGATGACACATGATTAACGCAGGATCCCTCTCGTTCATGGCGACGCTTACGAGCCTCAAAACATCATCAACGCTCAGCAGATCATCCCTTGTCAGATCGTTATCTTTAGGCTCCCTTCTTCTTATTCTGTTTGCGAGGTCAGTCTTACCGCAGAACCTCAAAAAATACTTCAGAGCCTTTTTGTATTCGTTAACGGTATTCAAAGATTTGCTCGATAGCTCCAATTCGGCAAGGAGTTCGTCGAGGATATCTTCGTTTAACTCGCTCAAATTCAAATCGTATCTTTCGCACAACAATCTTAGGGATTTAATCTCCCTGCAAACTCTCGCGACGCTTATGCCGTTTGCAAGTCTGTAGTTCTTGTATTTGATGATCAGTTTTTTATTAATTTCAGAAATATTGCCTTTTTCAAGCCTTTTAAGCTCTCTTTTTAGTTCTTTTTCATAATCGATAGATCTCCATTTTTCCATGTCGACAGCGACTTTTAAACCCACGTTGTTGTCTTTCTCAGAAGAGATATTTAAGGGGTTGAAGTTTGTCCCCGTGCCTCTAACGCCTTTAGGAGGGCCCGGACCGGGACTCGAACCCGGGACGACAGGATCCACAGTCCTGCGCTCTACCCCTGAGCTATCCGGGCCAGCCGTAGATGTATATTCCAATGCTATTTAAAACGTTTTTGCCGACCGAATGTGATATATAGCGATTCGATATCGAAAAATCGTGATGATTCGCGTCCTCGTCAGCCCCATGAACGTTGAAGAGGCCTTGGAGTGTATAAAGGGAGGAGCGGACATAATAGACGTAAAAAACCCCTTTGAGGGATCTCTCGGAGCAAACTTCCCTTGGGTGATATCGGACATCGTAAACGTTGCCAGAAGGTTCTCTAAGCAAGTCAGCGCGACCGTTGGGGATCTAAGCTTAGCCGGAACCGCAAGTCTGGCGAGCTACGCCCTCGCGAACTTGGGCGTGAACTTCGTCAAGGTCGGTTTGATGTGTAAGGAGGAAGAGGCGGAAAGGATTTTGAAAGCGGTAGTCAGAGCGGTCGATGGTTTCGAGGTTGGTGTGGTCGGTGCGTGTTACGCGGATTGGAAGAGGGCGAACACTTTCGATCCCCTCAAGCTTCCAGAAATAGCGGGATGCGCCGGAGTGGATGGGATACTGATAGACACCGCGATAAAGGACGGTAAGTCCACCTTCGATTTCATGGAAGGGGAGACGGTGGGTGAGCTCAGGGACAGAGCGCACGAAAACGATCTGTTCTTCGCCCTCGCGGGAGGCATAGGTTGGAAGCACATAGAGATCGTTAGGGAACTAAAACCGGACGTTCTCGGAGTCAGAACGATGGTGTGCGAGAACGGGAGGAAGGGAAGGATTAGTTGCGATCTGGTCAGAAAACTAGTTGAGGAGATCAATCGTTGATGCAGAGCATGTGCCCCATCTTCTCCTTCTTCGCTTTCAAATATCTGAAATTCTCCTTCGTCGGCTCTACCTCTATCGGCTCCCTGACGACTTCGAATCCGTACTTCCTGAGTTCCTCTATCTTCAGAGGGTTGTTTGTCATGAGCCTCACCGACCTGACTCCCAGATCCATGAGTATCTGCGCCGCTATCCCGTAGCTCCTCAAATCCGGCGGAAATCCAAGCTCTATGTTCGCCTCCACCGTATCCTTACCCTCCTCCTGCAGTTTGTAGGCCATCAGCTTGTTTATCAGCCCTATCCCCCTTCCCTCGTGTCCCCTCATGTATATCAAAATCCCCTTACCCTCCGCGTCGATCTTCTTCAAAGCCCTCTCAAGCTGTTCTCCGCAATCGCATCTTAGGGAGTGAAACACATCACCAGTCAGGCATTCGGAATGGATCCTGACGAGCACGTCCCCTTCAGAAACGTTTCCCCTCACCAGAGCGACGATCTCCCCTATCGGCGTTCTGTAACCCACCGCCTTGAAAGTCCCGTAGAACTTCGTGGGCAACGTCGCCTCAACGACCCTCTCGACGAGCTTCTCGTTCTTCAGCCTGAACTCTATAAGCTCGTTAATGCTGACCGCAACCAAACCTCTCTCCTTCGAGAACTCGACCGCGTAATCCCTCCCAGCAACGTCTCCGTCGGAGGTCATGAGGATCGAGTAAACTCCGGCCAGCTTAAGCCCCACCATCCTCGCTATATCCAAACTCGCCTCCCCGAAGTTCGGCCTCTCGAGCACACCACCCTCCTTCGCCTCCTCAACGAATATCCTACCCGGACACCGTATCTCTTCCCTCAACCTACCCATAACGAGCTCCCTGATCAACCGAGCCCTATCCTCCGCCGAAACTCCGTCGCACTTGAAGTCTATGGGAATCAGGTTACCATCGTAGCACTTGAACCTGTTCAGACCGAGTTCGGATATCATGCTCCAAGGCATCGCCACCCTTATGTCGTCGCAGTTCTTCATCATGAAGTTGATTATCGACCCCGAAATTATCTCGGCCGGAAAGGAAACGACCGCACGATCTTCATCGTATACGAGAACGGGTTTTAGGCTCTTAACGGCATCGACGACCCGTTTCATAGCGGATGGGGGACGTCCAAATATATATAATTTTTGAGATGCATCTCAAATTTAATAGGGGTATTTCTCGGGTCTCTTCTCATCCTTCGGGACGTTCTTCGCCTTCTCCTCAACGTACCTCTCAAGCTCTCCCGCCTTCAGCATCTCCTCGTACTCCCCTTCCGTAAGCTCTATTATGAAGCTCCCCCTGTAACCGCAGTTCTTGCAGTAGTACTTTCCCGTGTAACCGCCGGTGTCGAGAACTATTTCCGTGGACTTGCAAACCGGGCAGATCAGAATTCTCTTCATAAAATTCGATCCGATCCGACTGTTCATAAAAGTTCCCTAAGGGTTTCGAGAACGGGAACAACGGCCTTAAGATTCAACAGATAGTCGTCGATCGCGCACAGCAAGGCACCCACCCTGTCCGTCTCGACCTCCATGACGACCCTACCGTCTTCCGCATAGCTCCTGCACCAGTCCAAGTCGTCGGGTTTTAAGGCCTCCGCAACGACGCTCGCATCCTCGATCTCTACCCTTACAACCCCCTTGCAACGCAACAAAGCCTGTCCACCTCCTTTATGAACTCATCAACCTTGTCGGGATCCAAGTTGGCTCCGGCAGCTACTCTGTGCCCTCCTCCCCTTCCCCCGACTTTCTCCGCTGCCTTCCTCATAACCTCCGCCAGATCAACGCCCAAACGATCGTTTCCTCTCGCCGAAACCTTAGCCCTCCCGTTTTTGACGTTTATCGCAACGAACGGTTTATCCGAGAAAAGGTATCTCGAGAATATCGTGGCTATGGGTCCAGTCGCCGGGGCGTTTTCCATCACTATGTATCTTACGCATTCCCCCTCCCTAACCTCCTCCCTTCTCCTCCTAAGTTCCTCGAGAAGGTCGATTCTGTATCTCTCCCACAACTCCATACCCTTATCGAGATACCTCCCGTCCCTCATGCATATGGCCAGCCCTATGCTGCAGGCGGAGATCCTTCCGCATGCGTTAACGATCTCGGTCAAAGTAACTGCGTTCCTAACGAGCTCTCTTTTGAGCACGAACTTCTTGCCTATGAAATCCTCCACCACCCCCTCGTAAGCTCCCTGTCTCAAAAGCCTGAGAACTATCGCGTTCGCAAGCTTGAAGGTCTCCTCCTCGCTAAGCTCGTCCATGTCCTTGTCCCCGTCTATCCCAACCTTGCTCAAAAACTCCTCGAGCTCGTCCTCCTTACCGTAGAAGTCGAGATAGGGTTCGACCGACAGTCTAAGCACGTCCCTCACCTTCCCGGAAGGTAGGTTCAAACCCTTCACGACCTCCAGATACCCTCTCTCCATACCTTCCCTAACTATCTCCGCGTTACCTCCGACGAGCTTCTGCTTGTCCCCGATCATCCCTACGACGGCTATCCCGATCAGATCCTCGTTTCTTCCCAAAGCGTTCGAGACTATGTACGCCGTTCCGCTTGCTGACAACTCGTAAGTTCCGTCCAAGCCCGCGAGGTGCGGGTTAACGTGAACGAGCTCCCTCTTCGGCCTTATCCTTCCGACGGGATAGTGATGATCCACTATTACGACATCCGCATCTATATCGGAGACCACGTCGGGATAACCGCTCCCCATGTCCTCGAGAACTACGAGGTCGTCGGGATCGTAATCGACGGGATCGTTCAGACCCCTTAGGAACCTTAGGTGGAACCTCTTACCCATCCTGAGTAAGGCCATGGCCATTATTGCCCCAGCGGATATCCCGTCGGGATCGTAGTGAGTGTATATTCTAACGAATTCGTGTTTCTCTATGAGCTCCCTCGCCCTCCTCGCCTCGGCTTTGAGCATGTCGAGCATGGCAACTAAAATAGCTGTCGGATGTTATAACTAATTTACGCCGACGAGATAGTTGAAAGTGCAGTCGACCACCTTCACGTCAACGAACTCCCCCAAACTCCCCCTTTCGACTATTACCGGACGATAAGAATCCGCCCTCGCCATGAACGTCCCGCCCTTCCCCCTCTTGGTCACGAGAACCCTAAGGCTCCTACCCAAAAACCTCCTGTTCCTCCTCAACCCTATCTCTCTCGCGAGCCTCGTGAGCTTCCTCGACCTCTCCTTCTTGATCCAATCCGGGAGATCCTTCAGCTTCGACGCGGGAGTGAAGGGACGCTTTGAGAACCTCGTTATGTTTACTATCTCCGGTTCAGTCCTCCTTATGAGCTCGTAACTCCTCCAAAACGCCTCCTCGGTTTCCGTCGGGTAACCGACTATTATGTCGGTGGAAACCATGACGTCATCGAAGCACCTCCTGAAAGTTCTCACGACCTCCTCGTAGTCCTCTACGGTGTGATTCCTACCCATGTCCCTCAATACCTTCTCATCCCCGCTCTGGACGGGAACGTGCACGAACTTGTATATCTTCTCACTCCTGAAAGCCTCCACGAGGTCGTCGAGCATGTTCACCGCGTGATGGGGGTTCATCATCCCCACCCTAACTCTAAACTCCCCCTCTATCTCCGATATCCTGTTGAGAAGTTCGGGTAGCATGTATTCTCCCCTGTCCAGCCCGTAAGCACCGGTGTCCTGAGAGGTAAGCTGTATCTCCCTAAACCCCATCTCAACGCATCTCCTGACCTCCTCGACTATTCCCTCCAAGCTGAAGCTTCTAAGCCTTCCCCTCGCGAACCTCGTCGCGCAAAACGAGCATCTCCCCACGCAACCTTCCGCTATGGCGACGATGGCTATCGCGTTCTCCCTGAGCCTGCACTTGGGAAGCTTCGACTTGTCCAACCCCTCGTTCCTACCTATCGCCACGAACCTACCACCGTTTAAGGAGGACTCTATCGCCCTCACGACCTCCGTCAAGTTGTCCGGGCTAAGCAGAGCGTCCGCGACCTCCATGGACTTCTTCGTGGATATCCTCGGCAGGCAACCGGCCATCACCACCCTCTTCCCCATCCTCCTGAGCTCCCTCGCCCTCTTCAGGATCTTCCTCTCCGTAAACCCTACGACCCCACAGGAGTTTATAACCACCACATCGGCGTCATCGACGGTATCGGCTAACTCGAACCTCTCGGATACGAGCCACCTCATCACGTCCGAATCGGCCTGATTCATCGTGCATCCGTACGTCTCTATGTAAACCCTGACCATTCCAAGAATCGTTGAGGGGAGGGATTTTAACGATTATCCAAAAAGCGGACCCGGCGGGATTTGAACTTGCAATAATTGTATAGTTAAATCAACGCAAGCTCGTCAAAATAGTAAAAGAATAAGTTTGATAGATTCAAGAGAATTTACAATTATTTAAATATATAAATTTTATTTAAATATTATACTAAAATCAACTAAAAATTTGTTAAAGTAATTGGTGATGCCACAGTAATGTTTATATTCACTTAAGGATATAAATGGGGGATGATATGTCCACATTGCAAATCGATGGAAGTGGTTAAGAGGGGGCATTACTTCACAAAATCAGGAGAGAAGAGGCAGAGGTATAAATGCAAGGGATGCGGGAGGACGTTTGTTTTAAATCCAATAAAGCCGAGGAATTATCCTGAAGAATTTAAGGAGATGGTAGTTAGGGCTGTGGTGAAAGAGGGAGTGGGGATAAGGCAAGCTAGCAGGATTTTTAAGATATCACAGACGAC
>CAZQJR010000081.1:0-1811 GCA_964592825.1 uncultured archaeon
TATGCTCGTTCTGTTCACCTCGCATAGAGTGGAGATGTTACCCCACTTCGAGGATGTGGCCAAGGATTACGATGTGGTGGTAGTGGAGGAGCCGAGGGATGAGAGGTTCGAGAGGATGCTGAAGGGGGAGATAACTGTAGACGAATACGTGAGAACCCTCGACACGTCGTTTCCTATCTACTCGAAGCATCAGTGCGAGGTTCTCAGGAGGCTGTACGGGATGGGTAAGAAAATCCTCCAGATCGATCCGTATCTCGAAACGATCGAGAGGATCAGGGAGGCGGTTGAAAGGGGTGAGCTCGATAAGATAAAGGATGAGAGGGTGGAGTTGGTGCAGAGAACAGAGAGGGAGGCGAATCTCGCTTGGCTCGACTACAACGAAGCGTTTCTGAGGAGGGACTTCGACGAGCTCGTGGATGCCACCGTGAGGTTCACGAAAGCCGATGCGGAGAGGTTCAAGGTTAGGGATAGGATGAGAGCGGAGGAGATAGCGGAGTCCGTGGATGGAGATGTCCTCGTCGAGGCGGGTCAGATCCACATACTGTTGCCGAGGTTCTTGGAGGAGATGGGGTTCGAGGTTTCCACGATCAACCTGCCCGAGACGATCGCAAGGAGGTTGGGGATCGAACTCTATCCGAACCCGGGAAACGAGTTGACGAAGAGGTTCATGCTCGGAGAGGACGTGGATGAGGAGGAGGCGAGGCTGATGGCGGCGAGGGGGATAATCTACATATCGCTCGTTCCGAAGGAAGAGATGCTTCCGACTGAGGAAAAGCCGTATCCGCATTTGGTGGAGGAGAACAAGATCGCAAAAGCTGTGAGCAAGCTCAGTTACGAGGGATGCAAAAGGCTGTTCTACAAAATATGGTCTTGATCGATATTTTTTTATGATTCCCGAAGCTCACACAACACATGAAGTTTCTCATCGGAGAGGCTCTGATAGGGCAGGGATACGAGGTCGCGCACGTAGATCTCATGATAGGGACGAAGGACAGTCCCGTGGGGCAGGCTTTCGCCAACGCACTCTCCCAGCTATCCGCGGGACACACGCCGCTGCTGGCCGTTCTTAGACCCAACCTGATAACCAAGCCTCCCGCAATAATAGTCCCCAAAGTCACAGTTAAGGACATGCATCAGGCGGAGCTAATCTTCGGCCCCGCTCAGGCGGCGGTTGCGAAGGCCATAGCCGATGCTGTCGAGGAGGGGATAATTCCCAAGGAGGAGGCGGAGAATCTCGTTGTGATAGTCAGCGTCTTCATACACCCGAAGGCCAAAGATAAAAACAAGATATACTACTACAACTACGGAGCGACGAAGCTGGCGCTGAAGAGGGCTATGACAGGATTTCCAGACGTGGATAAGGTTCTATGGGAGAAGGACAGGGCTTTTCACCCTCTCGTCGGCAGGAAGCTAACCAAGCTCTGGGATCCCCCGTATCTGCAGATAGCCTTCGACCTTACGAGCCTGAACGAGGTCATCAACGTTATGAAGCAGATTCCGGAGAGCGATCACATAATATACGAGGTCGGAACGCCTCTTGCGAAGAGATACGGAGCGGAGGTCATATTGAAGCTCAGGGAGATAAAGCCCGACGCCTTTTACGTTCTCGACTTAAAAACGCTCGACGTAGGTAAGCTCGAGGCGAGAATGGCTGCCGATGCGACCGCAAACGCGATAGTGATATCCGGCTTAGCCCCGATAAAGACGATAGTGGAGGGAATAAAGGAGGCGGAGAAGACGGGGATATACTCGGTCGTCGATATGCTCGGCGTCGACGATCCAATAAGGAGGCTCGAAAAGATAAGAGAAAC
>CAZQJR010000082.1:0-1723 GCA_964592825.1 uncultured archaeon
TATGAAGACTATGCCCTCCTCATCGCATCTCTTGGCGAATTCGGCGTTCTCGGCTAAGAAACCGTAACCGGGATGTATCGCTTCGGCACCGCACTTCTTCGCTATCTCTATTATCCTGTCCATGTTCAGATAGCTCTTCATAGCCTCGGCCTCACCGACGTAATAGCTCTCGTCAGCGTAAAGACGGTGCAGAGCTCTCCTGTCCGCGGAGCTGTAAATAGCAACGCTCTTAATGCCCATCTCTCTGCAGGCACGCATCACCCTTATGGCGATCTCCCCTCTGTTCGCGACGAGGATCTTCTTGAACATCAGAGCAAAGGGTAGGTAAGTTTATAATAATTTTTTGCTATTGTACATTGAATGTCCGCGCTCGAAGCTCTGCTCGGCATAGTGGAGGAAATTTACGAACAGATGAAGGAAGGAAAAATACCCGAAATAAGGATAACTACGAGAACCAAGCAAAACATAGAGTTCAGGGAGGATTCCGAGGTATGGGTTTACGGTGATAGGAAGTCCGTGAGGTCGGCTAAGAGCGTTAAGGGCGCTTATCAGCTGTTGAGGATGGTCTACGTCATCGGCTTTCTGAAGGAACAGCTTAGGCAGAACAAGTCTTCGACGCTGAGGGAGCTCTACTACGTGTCAGAAAACTGGGGGCTGGCGAAGTTCAACGAACAACTCGAGAGCGACAGGCTGATAGAGGATTTGGAAATTTTAACGGGTTTTCAAAGGGAAAGCTTTAACGTCAGGCCTGAAGAAGATGGGGCGACGGTTCTTGGACCGATAAGGATAAGGGAGAAGACGAGGAGGGGAGAGAGGGTTATCCACTGTCAAGATGACGTGGGAGAGGGGGGGTATCAGATCCCAACTAACGTGGACAACCTCGAATTCTTGGACTGCGACGCCAAGTTCGTTATAGCCATAGAGACGGGTGGAATGAGGGACAGGTTAGTTGAGAACGGGTTCGATGAGAAGTTCGACGCGATAATAGTCCATCTCAAGGGTCAGCCGGCGAGGAGCACCCGAAGGCTTTTGAGAAGGCTAAATACGGAGCTAAATCTCCCCGTGGTGGTCTTTACGGACGGCGATCCTTGGAGCTACAGGATATTCGCATCCGTAGCTTACGGTTCTATAAAGTCCGCACACCTGTCCGAATACCTCGCCACCCCCTCGGCCAAGTTCGTCGGCATAAGACCTTCGGACATAGTGAAGTACGACCTACCTTCGGACAAGCTTACGGAGGAGGACATAAGGGCTTTGAACTCCATATTGTCCGATCCGAGGTTTTCCGACGACTTCTGGCAGAGGGAGGTAAAGTTACAACTCGATTTGGGGAGGAAGTCGGAACAGCAGGCTTTGGCCAAGTACGGGCTCGACTTCGTAACCGACACCTACCTGCCGGAAAGGCTATCCGAGATGGGGATACTGTGATTACTCCAACAGCCTCTTCCTAACCGCCGGATTCCTCCCCGCTATAACCTTGAGCACGGTTTCGAAGTTTGATTCGAGCGGTATCGTTTCGCAGAGAAAAACGCCCGTTCTCCCCTTCTCCCTCCTCCTCTCGAGCACCCTCTTCCTCTCCTCAACGATGTCCACACCGACACCGAGGATCTTCGCAACCTCCGACGCCTGTATCTCGTCTATGGGAATTTCTATGTGTCCCCTTCCCGTGGGAACTATGAGAACCAACCTCTTGTCCACCCCCGCAACTCTTTTATCGAGCAGG
>CAZQJR010000083.1:0-4231 GCA_964592825.1 uncultured archaeon
TAGGAAATGGTGAATCACCTAAGCAACGGCAAGTTTCCCGTAACCTTGTCTATTTTTCTCGCCTCCTCGGGCCCCACCACCACAGCCGTTACCGTTCCGGGAGGGATCTCAGTCAATCCGGCGTCGACTACGACTCCCGTCGGAAGTCCGAGCTTTTCGGCCTTCTCCTTTACCTTCATCAACTCCACCAAGTTCGGAACCTTCAGAACTATCTTCTTCTGTCCCTGCATCTTCCAAAGCTCAACTATCCGTCTATCCGCCCTTTCGTATCCTATTATTGCCGCATGAGCCACCTGAACTGCCAGCTTTCCCCTCGAAAGTTTGAGATCTTCTCTAACGACGATAACCTGCTTGTACTCAACCATACCTCTTCAGTTCCTCCAAGCTTACGGGCTTAGACTTCTCGACTACCCAAATCTCCCCGAGCTCCTTCGCGCTCTTCTCGTCGAAATCCTTTACGTGCACGTTCTCCGCTTCCACCTTGACTATGCAACTCTTGGGAATAGCTATGAACTCCCCTCCAACCTTGACTATTAGGCAGTTCTCGTAAACGTCCACGCTCTCCCCTATCCTCTTCCCGTCCTTAACCACGTACTTGCATATCAAATCGTCCATGGCTGAGGGTGAAGGCCGAAAGGATATAAGCTTTTAGATGACATCCTTGACGTCGATCCTGAGAAAGTTCCTCCCTATCAGCTTGTATCTGAACTCGCAGCACTTCTCCAAAAACTCGAGAATCGCCGACATCCTCGGAAATCCCCTGTAGTTTGGGATGAGGGAGTAGTACAGATCGAATAGTTCGGCCTTTTCGGGTTCTAAATCCGAGAATACCTCGGAGAATATCATTATAGTTCCGTTTCCCTTCAGAGCGTTAACCGCGTTCCTCAAAACCGCTCTGTAGTCTGCGTATTGAAGGATCGAAGAGCATATCGCGTAATCGAAGTTGCCCTCTATCCTCAGCTTGGAGTCTGCGAGTTCCTGCTTCAGGTGAACCCAGTCGAGCCTACGCTCCTTCACCCTAAGGCTCGCGAAGTTCAGGAGGGGTTTAGAAAAGTCTATGCCCAAATAGTATCCGTTCGGCCCCACGATGCTCCCGTAGAATACGGGCGATGCGCTTCCGCATCCGAAATCTATGATCCTATCTCCGTTCGAGATGGACAGGAGCTCCGCTATCTTCTCCCTCGCGAAGTTGAATATGCCCTCGTTAAGCCACAGATCCCAAAGATCGGCATCCTTTATGAATCCCAGGGTTATGTTCGGATGATCCCTGTGGATTAGCGCGAAGTAGGAAGATCTGTCGAGGCAATCGTAGAAGTTAAGGCAATCGGTAACGGGCTCGTTGGAAATCAACTCTACCGCTCTCCTTATCAGGGACAAAAAATCCCTCTCCCGACAAAACCTCCTCCACCTCTCCGCGTAATCCGAATTCGGATAGTCCACGCCTTCCACCTTGGTCTTGACCTTGAAGAAGTACGCCTTGAATATCATGTAACCGTAAACGAAGTCGAGGTCGTTGACGTTGACGCTCTCAAGCATGAAGGAACCCCCTGTACATCTCCCTAATATGCTTCGCCACCTTCCTGCCGAACTCCGTAACCCTGTAATACTTGTAACCGTCCCTCTCCACAACCTCCACGAGCCCCAACTCAATAAGAGAACTGTTACCGTTGTAACGGTTACCCATGCCTTTCAAACATCCCAAAACGTTGGACGGATCGCTACCAACCATCCTCGCGATGTTCGTAAGATAATCGGCGTTCGGATATATCGAATCCAAGTAGAGGAGAACTTTCTTCCTCAAAGAGCTCTTGTTTATCGATCTCAGTATGTGGGGGTCGATGGTTATTATGCACGACTCGAACATGGCGCGCACCTCCTCATGATGATCATTGTCATCAGATCTAAAATAGAGTTGGGGCTCGAAGTTTAAAAAAGTTTCGCTCAGATCTTGCCCATCAGGAAAGTTATCGCGATCTGGGAGATGTATCCGGTTATTGCGGCTGTCCAAATCATTCCTACGAGGTGAAGAAAACCGCTCATCCATCTTCCACCGTCTATCATTTTTATGGCGACGGCCGAAACTATTGCGTGGAGGAAAAGGATGGCGAGGATTATGACGTTAATGTACATTATCTCCGCGCTCGAAACGGTATGGAGTATGTTCTGAAGGTACTTGCCCGATATGCTGAGGGACGTGAACATGTGGTTTATGACCCCCACGACTCCGAAGGATATGTAGAGGGCGACCGCGATGCCTATTATCGCACCGTAGCATATGCCGACGAAGGTGTTGGCCGTTCTGTCCCTCCTCTCCCTCAGGCTGTTTATCCTCGCAAAGTTCTTCGAAACTATTTCGGCGGCGTCCTTCGGATCTCCACCCAAGTAGAGGGCTTCCACGAACATGTCTATGAACCTGTAGATGAGGTTGCTGTTCGTGTTTATGCTGAACTTCTCCCAAGCCCTCTTCTTGTTTATCCTCGTGCTGAGTCTCTTGTACAACGCTACGATATCCTTGGTCAGCGCTCCGAAGTCGTGGGTGGTGAGGTACTTTAGGGAATCTATTACGTTCCCTCCCCTCGCAGACGCCGAAGCTCCCAAGCTCATTATGAAGGACGGAGCGTTCTTGTCCTTGTTCTTTATTATTGCCTCCTCCTTCTTCGCCATCATTCCGGGTATAATCAACGGGGTTACGGATATGGCTATTATGAACGGAGGTGGAATTGAAACTATCTTGAACACGAAAGTAACGAATAGAACGATCGTGAAGGCGATCAGACAAAGAACGCAGGAGATGTAGAACCACTTGTAAAGCTTCCAGTCCGTGCTCGTCAGTTCTCCGGAGGTCTGCCATATCGGATCGACGGGAACGACTGTTTTGAGGTAGAACAGGATACCGAACTCGACTATTAGGAAGAGCACGAACATTATCATCAACATGAACCTGACGCTTATTCCCGCCAAGAAGGGAGCTATCATGGCGAAAGCCGTGAAGAAGGCGAGGGAGATTATGAGGGAAACGTAAACCTCCTTGAAGACGTCAACACCGTAAAGCTTACCCTGATACAGGTTGGCGAAGGCGTTCATGACGTTCTCCTGCTCCCTCTTTATGAACTCCTTGAAGTCCTCACCGCTGTCTATCTCGTGAGCCATCCTGTCGAGGAAGTCGGCGAATATCTTGCTTGGAGTTCTCTTAGCCAAGAACCTACAAGCTTGAGCTAAATTCTTGTTCCACTTGTCCATTAGCAGATAAATCTTCCTCGTCTCCTCCGCCAAAGCTTTGTATTCCTTTCTCTCCGACAGTATCCTCATCATTTCCTTTCTACTGACCTCCGAAGTTGCGAGGGCACCCATGTGGGTTATGTAGAAGTGAATGTTGTCCTCTATCTCCTTCCTGACCTTTCCCATCACGATCTTGGGGTAAAGGAGGGCAACGAGCTGTATGAAGAGGGGGACGGAGTAGAGGAGTATGGAGAACAGGCCGAGCTTGGCCATCATTGGTCTGAGTAGTACGAAGAGGACGAGGAACATGACGAGGGATGCGAGGGTGAGCGGGAGGAGAACCAACCTCGCGTACCTCTTGTGATCGACGTACATACGGATCACCTCACAACCTGAACGGCAACCCCCTAAGTCCCTTCTTGTAGAACGCCCAAATTATTCTCGTCACCTCGTAGTAGTCGAATATCTTTAGCTCGACCATCCTCTGCAATATCCTCGCCCTGAGAAACATCTCCTCGTATATCTGCCTCGGATCTTCAAATCCCGCCGTTTGCGCTATCTTGGTTTCGAGAATGTAGGAGTTGTAAAGACCTCTAAAGACGTGCTTATCCGTAACCGCATCCCACTCGAAGACGGTTCTCGTTATCACTCCTCCCGCCTCCTCGTAATATCCCTCTATCTCCTCGACGACCAAACACCTTCTCAGAAACTGACCCTGCCTGTACACCGCCTGCTGGATCAGAACGACGTTCAGGTTATCGATAAAGGTTATTGGAACGTTTATGGGCTCACCGGTAAGCCTCTGTATTAGCTTCTTCACGCTTCCAGCGTGGAAGGTTGAGAGAACCGGGTGACCGGTCTGCATAGCTTGGAACGCTATGGCACCCTCCTTACCCCTGATCTCACCGACTATTATGTAGTTCGGCCTGCTCCTCAGAGCGGCTTTGAGTAAATCGAACAGATCCACCCTTCCCTCCGTCCCCCTCTCCCTCGTACACAACTGCTGCCACAC
>CAZQJR010000084.1:0-10478 GCA_964592825.1 uncultured archaeon
ACGGTGGAGAGTTCGTGCTCCTGCTCGCGGTGGCTACGGTCTATACGATCTTTCACATCTACGCCATAAACGTGCCCCTCCACCAACTCGCCGTAGCGTTCGTTATCTCCTTCATACTGAGCCTCCTCGCAACGAAGTCGGGGGTCGCCGACGAGAGCGGACTTTTAAGCGCAACGCTCATAGGAACGCTGACTATCGTTTTTTCGGACATAAGGTTTTTCGTCGTTCTTTTGCTCTTCTACGCGATAGGATCGGCGGTTACGAAGTACAAGTATTCCTTAAAGCTCGAGAGGGGCATAGCCGAGCAGGCGGGAGGTGCGAGGGGTTACGCGAACGTCCTAAGCAACAGTCTTCCCGCTCTGTTCTTCGTAATGAACTACGGCGTTTTTGGATCGAAGGCGTTCGTAGCTGCGTTCGTCGCGAGCGTGGCGTGCGCTTTGGGGGACACGATGGCGAGCGAGATTGGAAAGACGGCTGAAAAGGTCTATCTGATAACGAACTTCAGGAGGGTCGAGCCGGGGGTGAGCGGTGGAGTCTCCCTCATAGGTGAGATCGCGGCATCGTTGGGATGTGCAACGGTTTGCCTGTCTTCCACGTTTCTCGGGCTCCTCGACTTCAAATCCGCCCTCGTCTCCCTACTGGCGTCCGTGGTGGGAGTGCACGTGGACAGCCTGCTCGGGGCGACGCTCGAAAAAAAGGGTTGGTTGAACAACGCGGGCGTGAACTTTCTCGCCACCCTCTCCGCCGGAGCCTTGGGTTACCTTCTCCTAAGGTAGTACGCCACCGCGACGGCTATAAGGCTTACAACGATCCCGAAACCGGGGATCTCCACGTTGGAAATTCTGTGAAGCTTGTTGATCGTATGCACCTCCTCTTCGGGGGTTACCGGAGGATTCGGAACTTTTACGAGCTCCTTTTCCGGATAAGCCTTGGCGACCACGAGGGTGAGCTTGGCCAAACCCTCTGCAAGCTCGTAGTAAGCTATCTTAAACGCCATGTCGTGCTGGGTTTCGGCGAACTCGTAATAGGCGGTGGGGAGTATCGGGGTAACCGCCTTTTCTGCCTCTGCGAGGGCTATTTCCGCGGACTTCTTCGCGAACTTGACCATGTCCTCGAGGGTGTTTCCGTTTGTCGTTACGCCTATTAGCTGGATTGACAGCCCCGCTCTCGTTATCGCATCTATGCACGTTATGGCCGAGCCCGCGTAAAAGCCCATGTCGAACTGTCTTCTCGCGAGATCCACCTCATCTTCAGCACCGTTTATCAAACTCGGATAGCCTCCGATCGATCTCGCGTAAACTATAAGCGACTCGGCCTCTCTGAAGTAGAACTCCGCCCTCCTCTTGAGCTCACTTCTGCTTATCGGAACGTCCTCCTTTATCGCCTTGAGCAGAGACAGCCACACCTTCGCGCTCTCTATCCTCTCCTTTGCAAGTGCGAGGTAGTTCAGGGCTGTGTCGAAGTCCCCGCAAGTCTTCGCGTCGAACAGGTACTTTTCAGCCCAAGCTATTCTGTTCTCTGCCGCTCCGACGATCTGGAAGGATTCAACCCCGAGCTCGTGTATCCCCTTGAGGTAGTTGATCATCTCGTCTATCTCATCGCTTACGTTGTCGAAGGCTTTGCTCAAAGCTTCGTTGTCCGTTATCGTGTTCCTGTAGTACAGATACCTTAGCCTTATCGACGCTTGGAAGTACTTGCACGTTGCGGTGTAGTAGTATCCCTCCTCGTAATACCTGTCCCCCTCCCTTATCAGCTGCAACGCCTCTTGGGGAGTCGTGAACTTCTCAACCTCGTGGAGCAACGACATGGTTCTGTTCTTCATGTTGACGGCCAATACCTTGAGGAGGTTCGAGTATTTGGAGACGTTGAAGGAGGGCTTGGGTCTCTTTATCGTGTAACCCGTGTAATACCAAAGCGCCTGCTCTATGGTGCTGACCTCTATCACCTTCACTCCAAGCTTCTTTCCCATCTCCACCAAGTCGACGGGCTTCATTTCCGTCGTTATGAGTATGAACGGACCCTGTCTCTTAACCACCCTCTCCTGAACGTAAACGATTCTCTGCCCCTTTGGAATAAGAAAGATCTTCGCTCCCGCTTTTGCTGCAGCTTCGAGTTTGTAAGGAATTCCTCCCACTGGGCCTATGAAACCGTCCGGATCGATCATTCCGGTCATGAACACGTCCTTTCTCAAGGTCAGGTTCTTCAGCCCCGCTATCGTCGCGATGGTCATAACCGCTCCGGCCGACGGCCCACCGACTATAGGGGCGTCCGCCCTGATCTCGTAGAAGAAGTCGTGCTTCGTGAAGTCAACTCCGAGGAGATCGCACGCTGTGAGGGCTGCGAGTTGTGCGCTTCCCTGCATGTCTATCTCCGTGTAAGGTGTCGTGGACACGAAGACCTTCCCCGTTCCCGGCGTTATTATGACCGTTATGTTTATAACCGCACCTTCCGGCTGCTCGCCCGTTTTAACCGCCACAGCCTTTATGTTCACTACCCTCGCGTTCACGAACTCCGCGTGAACCGGCAGCAGGGATGCGAGCAGAAGGAGAATGAGCCCCAAGCTGAGAGATCGACGCATGAATTCAGTTGGTGAGGGATAGAACAAAAACCTTTTGTCAGATCAGGGATTCTATTATGGAGTTCATCTCCTCGGCCTTCTCCTTCAAAATTTCGAGAGCCTTTTTCATAACCGTCCTTACCTTCAGAGCCCCGGTGCCCTCTACGGTGAAGAGGTAATCGTTCGTTTCGAGCACCTCTATGGCGTTCTCCTCGCAAGCCTTCACGCACTCCATGCACATCGAGCACGCCAAGACGTCCCCCACTCTGACCTTTCCCTCTTCAACCTTCAGCACGTTCCTAACGCAGACCTCCTCGCATCTCCCGCACCCGTTGCAGTTCTCGTTCACGACGATTTTCGGGATTATCTTGTAGAAGCACGCCGAAACCGGTTGAAACTTCGCGTGCTCCTTCCCCGTTCCAAGCCTCGCCACCGCCTCTATCATCAGCTGTTGACCTTCGTATAGCTCTATTATCGGTATGTTGTCGAAAACCGGCTTAACATCGGGATCGTCCGAGATAAGATCGCCGGAGTAAACGACCTTTGGCCCCTCGACGTTTAGCCTGAACGAAACCTGACAGTTCGGACAGCCCTCCCCCCCACAACTGCACTTCTCGGGGAGGTTGAACCTCTCGAGGTCGGTCTTTATCGGTATCAACCCAATCCTGTGGGCTATGATCTCGTCATACAGAAAAGACGTATTCATGTAAAAATCTACATAGTCAACGGCCATCGTTGGGACGAGGCTCTTCATAGCCCTCCTGAAGGAGTTGGCGAACGCTATTGGCGCGTCCCTTAAGATGAACTTGACTTTGAAGTCGTTTTCTTCGAGTATCTCGATCTTCATAAGCTCCTCACCAAAAATGGGGGGATTAAACCCTCCTACCCCTCTTTCCACCCGGAGGCCTCGTTCCGTCGTGCGGAATCGGGGTAACGTCCTCGATCCTGCCTATCTTCAATCCCGCCCTCGCCAAAGCTCTTATGGCCGCTTGAGCTCCCGGACCGGGTGTTATGTGCTTGTTCCCGCCCGGAGCACGCACCTTTATGTGAACTCCCTCAATCCCCTTCTCCTTGGCCATCTCCGCAGCCCTCAAAGCCGCCTGCATCGCAGTGTACGGATTACCCTCGTCCCTGTCCGCCTTCACTATCATTCCACCGCTAACCCTCGCTATCGTTTCGCTGCCCGTTATGTCCGTTATGGTGATGATCGTGTTGTTGTAGCTGCTGAATATGTGGGCGATCCCCCACCTACCCTTCTTCTTTTTCTCCGCCATAACTCACACCCCCTACGCCACCTCAACGCCTTCGGACTTCTTAGCGAAGGGCGAGTTCGGGTAGTATCCTATCTTGCTCTCCTCCTCCTTCTCCACTATGTAACTCGGGGCTGTTACTCTCCTCCCGTCTATGGCGATGTGTCCGTGTGTTATTAGCTGTCTCGCCTGCTTTATCGTCCTCGCCAAACCGAGCCTGTACACGAGCGTTTGCAGCCTCCTCTCGAGAAAGTCTTCCACCGTCAGGTTGAGGATATCGTCGAGCGTCGCGTTCTCGTCGAGCACACCCATCCTCGCGAGCCTCTTTATTACCGCCTGAGCCTTCGCCCTCGCGTATTCCCCTTCCCTACCCGGAAGGTTGACCTTTCCCAGAAGATCCCTCGCAACCCTCCTGTACTTTCTCAGAATGTTCTGAAACCTCCACAACTCCCTCTTGTTCCTAAGACCGTATTTTATTACGAGTTGAGCCTCCCTTTCGAGCCTTACCTTATCCCAAGGGTGCGGGGGGGTTACGTACTTCTTCCTATGCCTCTTCGGATCGCCCATAGCACCACCTCACTTCTTCCTCCTAACGACTCCTACCGTCATACCCTTTCTACCCGTTGACCTCGTCCTCTGCCCTCTAACCTTCTTACCCTTCGCGTGCCTCACACCTCTGTAACACTTTATCCTGATCATCCTCTCTATGTCGATCATCTTAGCGAAATCGACGTCCTTGGAGAGGAGGTGCAGATCCTTGCCCGAGTAAGGATCCTTTCTCCTGTTGAACATCCACGCGGGAATGTGTTGCTCCAACTCCTCCTCTACGAACTTCTTAAGCTTGTCTATCGTCTCATCGTCGAGCTCTCCGAGCTTAGCCCTCGCGTCCAAATCGAGAGCGTTGCATATCGCCCTCGCCATCCTCAGACCGATTCCCTTTATGCCCGTCAGAGCGACCATGACGCTCTTGCTACCGTCAAGATCCGTATCCGCAATCCTAACTATATGCTTGAACTCCGTCATTTCATCACCGCTAAGGTATGCGAATATTAAGACGATATTTAAAGGTTGCTCAGAAAAGTCTGAGGATCCTATCGCCCGATACGAAGTATATTTCGATTTCCCCTATCCTCTTGGCCTCCTTCACGACGTCCTCCCTAAGCCTATCTTCGGTAACTCCGAAAACTATTCTCAGCCTCCTTCCGGTAAGGAGGGGGCTCGAAAGTATGGTATCCTTCAGCTTCCCTATCTTTCTAAGCTTTCTCACCATCCTCCTCTGGTCGGTCTCCACCTCCAATATTACTACCTCGTCGTCCTTTACTATAACCGCGTCCGGCCTGTATCCGATCTTGGATAGCTTGGTCTGTTCCGATTCAAGATAGCAGCTTCCCCCGTCCCTCGTCAACTCCTCTATGAGCCTGAGCTTCGCCGAGTAATGGTCGAATCCTTCAGAGCTCCTCCTCATACCACCCTCCAGATCCTTGAGGGCTATCTTGAGCTCCTCTATCGCCTTCCTGACGCTCTCCAAATTCAAAGATTCGAGCCTTTCGATTATATCTTCGAGTTCCCTCCTTATCCTTTCAACATCTCCCTGCATCTTCTCACGATCTCCTCGAGCTTTACGAGAGCTTGGACGGGGGTCATTGTGATGACATCTATCTCCGCTATCTCCCTGAGGAAATCGTTGTCCATCGTCCCCTCCCTCCTCACGAGCTCGTACGCCCTCTCCACGATCTCCTTAGGCAGAACGGTGCTCGCAACCTTGATCCCGTAGCTCTCCCTGCTCGCCCCCCTCTTTATCTTTCTTTCGAACTCTATCCTCCCGTCCTTCTCTACTATTCCGAAGTGGTAGTTCTTAACCCCCTCGAGCTCGTTTTCGAGCTCCGACAGTTCGTGATAGTGCGTTGCGAAAAGCGTCTTCGCCCCTATCCTGTTATGCAGATACTCTATTATCGCCCAAGCCAAGCTCAACCCGTCCTTAGTCCCCGTGCTCTTCCCCACCTCGTCCAACAAAATTAGACTCCTGCTCGTAGCGTTCTTGAGAATGGAGGCTATCTCCTCCATCTCCACCATGAACGTGCTCCTACCCCTCGTTATGTCGTCAACAGCCCCTATTCTCGTGAATATCCTATCTACCACGCCCACAACCGCGTAGCTTGCTGGAACGAAGCTCCCTATCTGCGCCATTATGGTTATCAGCGCCACCATCCTTAGGTATGTGGACTTCCCGGCCATGTTCGGACCAGTTATTATCAGTATCCTGCCGTTCCTGTCGAGCGTCACGTCGTTTGGTACGAACTTTGTTGTGAGCTCGACGGTGGGATGCCTTCCGTCCCTCACGACTATCGAATAACCGTCGTTCACCTTGGGGCGGGTGTAGTTGTACAAGACCGCAACCTCCGCGAGGGAGGAGAGAACGTCGAGTTCGGCCACGAGCTTCGCGCACTTCCTTATCCTCTCAACGTGCCTCGCCACCTCCTCCCTTATACCTTCGAATATCTCGTATTCCAGAGACTTTATCCTCTCCTCGCACGCGAGTATCTTCTCCTCCCTCTCCTCCAACTCAGGAATCGTGTATCTTTCGGCGTTTACGAGCGTCTGCTTCCTTCTGTAGTGCTTGGGAACGAGCTTGAGCTTGGACTTCGGAACCTCGATGTAGTACCCGAAAACGGTGTTGTATCCGACCTTCAGACTCTCTATACCAGTCCTCCTCCTTTCCCTCTCCTCAATCATCTTTATGAAGCTTTCGTGCTCCTTTTTGAGACTCCTCAACCTGTCGAGCTCCTCGTTGAACCCATCCCTTATTATCCCTCCCTCCTTAACGGTAATGGGAGGATCGTCCACTATCGCCGACTCTATCAGCTTGCACACGTCATCGAGCGTGTCGAGGTCGTTGGCTATCTCCCTCAGCCTTTTCGATACGAATCCCATTCCCTTGAGTTTGGATATGGCCTTGAGGGAGTTCTTCAGAGCCACGAGATCCCTCGCGTTCGCGGATCTGTAATCCACCCTGCTCACTATTCTCTCCAAGTCGTAAACCTCTCTGAGCGTTTCCCTTATGCTCCTCCTAAGGAAGGACTTCTCCTTCAACTCCTCCACAGCATCGAGCCTCTTTTCGATCTCGTCCACGTCCAAGAGGGGTCTCTGAAGCCACCTCCTCAGCATCCTGCTACCCATCGCCGTTACAGTTCTGTCGAGAACCTCCATCAGCGTCCCCCTCCTGCTCCCGTCCACGACGTTCCTGAAGATCTCGAGGTTCCTCAGCGTGGTGGAATCGAGGATTACGTAGTCTTGGGTGGAGTAGTACCTTACGTCGAAGCTCAAGTCCTTCATCAGGAGCGCGTCCCTGACGTAGCTGAGAACGAGCCTGCACGCGATTTCGGCTGGTTTGGGTAGGTTGGAGGATATATCCGCCAAAGCCCCCTCGAACCTGTGAACGGTCTTGACGATCTTCTCTACATCTTCGAGGACATCGTCCTCAAAATCCTTCGGAACGACGCACTCCACCGGGTTGAACTTCATAACCTCAGCCAAAACCTCCTCCTTCGTTCGAACGGAAGTAGTCAGGAACTCCCCCGTGGAAACGTCGAGGAAGGCTATGCCGTATTCGTCGTCCTTGACCAACGCCATGAGGAAGTTGTTGTCCTTTCCCAAGAGCTCCTCCTCTATAAGCGTTCCCGGGGTTATTACCCTAACGACCTCCCTCTTAACCAAACCCTTCGCCTTCGACGGATCCTCGACCTGCTCGCATATGGCGACCTTGTAACCCTTCTCTATCAGCCTCTTTATGTACGTGAAGGCGGAGTGGTGGGGAACCCCGGCCATTAGGTGCTTCTTGTCCCTCGACGTTAGCACTATCCCAAGCTCTCGCGACGCGATCTTTGCGTCCTCGTCGAATAGCTCGTAGAAGTCCCCAACCCTGAAGAAGAGTAGGGCGTCCTTGTACCTCTCCTTTATCCTGTAGTACTGTTCCATCATAGGTGTCAACTTCATCCAACATCGGCGGTCTTCGGTGGGATATATAAATCCCGCCGTCGAACCTTCCAAGGTGCCCCGAAGGAAGAAGTTTCGATGGGTCTTCTTGGACGTTCCCGAAGGTGTTAGTGGTGAGATCGAGCTTAGCTTGGACGAGCTTGAGGCCATAAGGCTCGCGGACGTTGAAGGCCTCACTCAGGTTGAGGCGGCGAAGCTCATGGGAATAAGCCAGCCGACGTTTCACAGGATTTTGAAGGAGGCGAGGAGGAAGGTCGGGAAGGCTCTGGTGGAGGGGCTGAGGATAAGGGTGGTTGGAGGTGAGCACATAATGAGGAGGTTTAGGTGTTTCGATTGCGGATACGAGTGGGAGGAGCCTTACGGAACGGGAAGGCCGGAGGCGTGTCCGAAGTGCGGTAGTCCGAACATCCATAGGGTGGATCCGGGCAGGGGAAGGGGAAGAGGTGGTGGAGGTGGAAGGGGAAGGGGTTGGTGCGGTGGAAGGGGCTAACGTCTCTCCATAGCCTTCGCGAGCGCTATGCTCAACTCGTACATCACCACTACGAGAGCGAGGATGACGAGTTGGCTTATGCCGGATACGTCGAGCGTTACGTTCGTGGCGAGGACGAAAACGATCGCGTAGACGATCAACCTCTTTTCCTTCAGCCACTTGGAATCTATCAGCCCGATCCTGACAGCGATGATTACGAGAACGGGAATCTGGAAGGCGAGGCCGAAGGATAGGAGGATCTTGAAAGCCAAGTACATAGTTCTCTTCACCGAAAGGTACGGCTTGGCACCGAGGTTGAACACCGTCGCCAAGTAGAATATCCTCGGGATGACTACGAAGTACGCTACCCCCACTCCCAAGAGGAAGAGGGCGTAGGAGAACGGGAGGAACGTTTTGACGAACTTCCTCTCGTTCTCGTAAAGCCCGGGCTTTGCGAACTGATAGAGCTCGTAAACTATGTACGGATACACTATAACGAACGTCAGGACGAACGCGAAAGTCAGCTGAGCCATGAACCACTCCGTCGGGGCGAAGACGTAGAGCCTGAACCCCTTGGGGAGCATGTTCTCAAGAAACACCCTCATCAGATCCCCGGCGTATCTGAACGAGATCCCGATTCCTACGAGCATCACGATCGTAATCCTGATAACCCTCTTCCTAAGCTCCGCTATGTGCTCCTCCAACGGCTGTTCCCTGTCCTCGGGAGGTTGCACGCATCGAATAAGTTGGTGGGGTTATAAAATCGACCGCAAAGCTTATATGTTTGACACTTTGATTCTAAGTCACAAACTGTTCGGTGATGGATATGTGGATAGGTAAGAGGATAAGGTTGGAGAGGATAATGAACAGGGATAGCGGGAACACGGTGATAATTCCGATGGATCATGGAGTTTCGATGGGGCCGATTCAGGGGTTGGAGGACATGCCGAAGATAATAAACGCCGTTGCCGAGGGTGGGGCGAACGCGGTCGTTCTGCATAAGGGAATAGTCCCGTTCGGTCACAGGGGATACGGGAAGGACATCGGCTTGATAGTTCATCTGAGCGGATCGACGTCCTTGGCTCCCGATCCTAACGAGAAGGTTCTCGTGTGCACGGTGGAGGAGGCTATAAAGCTCGGGGCGGATGCGGTGAGCGTTCACGTGAACGTAGGAAGCAAGACCGAGGCGGAGCAGTTGAAGTCTTTGGGATGCATAAGCAGGATATGCATGGAGTGGGGGATGCCTCTGCTCGCTATGATGTATCCGAGAGGGGAGGGAATAAATCAATACGACGAAAAGGCGGTGGCGTTGGCTGCGAGGGTTGGGGCGGAGCTGGGTGCGGACATAGTTAAGACGAACTTCACCGGTAGCGTGGAGTCCTTCAGGAGGGTAACCAAAGGGTGTCCGGTGCCGGTGGTGGTTGCGGGAGGGCCGAAGATGAAGAGCGAGGCTGATCTGCTCAAGATGGTCGAGATGGCGATGGAGGGAGGGGCGAGAGGGGTGGCGATAGGCAGGAACGTCTTTCAGGCGGAGGATCCGACGAAGATGACGAAGGCCATAGCTATGATAGTCCACGAGAACGCAACCGCCGAGGAGGCCTTGGAGTTCCTCAAGAGTTAGGCCGTTCCGAAATTTAGGAAAGTATGAAATAATATTTCACTTTTCGCCCTTACATGAGGATCGCGATACCCTGCGAGGATGCGAGGGGGTTGGACTCCTACGTTTCCATGCACTTCGGTAGGGCGAGGTATTTCGTGATAGCGGACGTCGTCAACGGAAGGGTGGTGGACGTCAAAGTCGTGGAGTTGCCGTTCGCCGATCACGTTCCCGGTCAGATCCCGAGGTTCCTGCACTCCTTGGGGGTGGACACGGTTTTGGCCTACGGAGTGGGAATGAGGGCGAGGATGTTCTTCGAACAGCTCGGCATTAGGGTCATAACCGGAGCTTACGGTAGGGTCAGGGACGTGCTCGAGGACTTCCTCAGAGGGACGCTCGTTTTGGATTTGGACTGGGAAAAGAGGGAGGAGTTCCACAGACACGAGCACTGCGAGTGGTGATCATACGTCCAAGTTCTTTACCTCTTTGGAATGCCTCACTATGAACTCCCTCCTCGCCTCCACGTCCTCCCCCATCAGAACGCTGAACAACTCCTCCGCCCTTAGGGCGTCCTCTATCGTTACCTGAACGAGTATCCTTCTCTCGGGATCC
>CAZQJR010000085.1:0-2675 GCA_964592825.1 uncultured archaeon
ACCTCCAACGGAACCTTCCTGAATATCTTCTCGTGCAGTTCGACGATGTCCTCGGGCGGTTTCGTGAGCAGGCTGACGACGATTATTATCGCCAAAGTTATAAAGAAGTTCACGAAGAACACCGGAACCCCGTTCAGCATAGCCCCTATCGTTCCGAAGATTCCCGGAGCCTTCGGATTGAACTCCCACCCGTAAACGGTCGATTCCAAGATAACCTCCGACACGAGCCCGTAGGCCATGCCGACGATCCCCGCCTCCTTGGTCACCCTCTTCCACCAGAGGCTGAGCAGGAGTATGGGGCCAAATCCAACGGCCAAACCACCCCAAGCAGTCGCGACCATTCCGTAAACGAGCTTGTTCCCTATCGTGGCGTAGTATATGGCGATTATCGACAGAATTACTACGACTATCCTTCCAACGTTGACCATCTGCTTCTTCCCGAGCTCGATCCCGAAGACCTTGTGCAGAATATCCCTCGCTACCGCCGAAGAGGCGACGAGAAGCTGGGAGTCCGCGGTGGACATTATAGCTGCGAGAATTCCGGCTATTATGAACCCGGCGAGCCACGAGGGCATCAAAGCCATTGCCATAGCGGGAATTATCCTCTCCGGATCGCTCACGTGCACTATTCCAGCCTTAGCCAAGGCGAATCCCAAGAATCCGGCGAAGAATGCCCCCCAAAGCACGATTATCGTCCAAAAACCGCTTATGAATATTCCCGGCCTCCTGAGCTTTCTCGGATCCTCCACGCTCATGTACCTCGTCACTATGTGTGGCTGTCCGAAGTATCCGACTATCCAAGACGCGTAACCTATTGCGAAGACGAGCGCGGCCAAGCCCACCGCACCCCCGAACGGATCGAGGTGGGTCGGAGCGGTTTTGGCCATTATGTCCACTGCCCTACCGAAACCTCCGAGTGCCGAGACCGCAACCAAGGGAACGACTATCAGCGTCGAGACCATGAACAGCGCCTGAACGACGTCCGTCCATACCACCGCGAAGAACCCTCCCGTAAGAACGTATGCAGTTAGGATGAGGGCGGTTAGGAGTATCCCCGTAGTCACATCTACCCCAAAAGCCTGAGCCAAAGCCTTGCCCCCCGCTCTGAACTGGGCGGAGACGTAGGCGGTCATGAAGACGAGGATTATCATTGCGCCTATTATCCTCACGAGCTTCGTGTCGTCCCTCAGCCTCGCCTCCAAGTAGTCGGGAACAGTTATCGCCCTAAACTTTCCGGCGTATATCCTGAGCCTCGGGCCTATAAGGACGTAATCGGCGAGCGTTCCGAAGAGACATCCGATCGCAGCCCAGAAAGCACCCAAACCCGTTTTGAACGCTTGGCCGGGATATCCGAGCATGAGCCAACCGCTGAAGTCGCTCGCCTTATCGCTGAGCGTTGCGGCGAGTACGTGAACCTTCCTACCGCCTATGAAGTACTGATCCTCCGTCCCCGTGTACCTGTTCGCCCACCAGCCTATGTAGGCGAGCAAAACCAAATAGAATACGAAACCTAAGAGTATTCCCTCCACGGTCATCCCTCCTTCAACATCTCCTCGTCGTAACCCAAAACGTCCTCGTCCACGTAGTACTCCATCCCCGTTATCCTATCCCAAAAGCCGTAGACGAACATCACCACCACCGCCAGCAGGGTGGGAACTATCAGGAGCGACCACATGTCGCGGAGGCGGAGGAAGATGTATATATCTGTTGCCAAAACCTTCCGCCGTGGCGAGGGCGATGAGGCCGGTGTTCGAGCCTGAGGATTGGGAAACGTTCGTGCTCTATCCCTACCGCATATTCCACGTAAGGCTGTTCTTCAAGAGGGTGATGGGAAAGGACAGAACCTTGGACTTCTTCGCCTACGTTGACTGCTACAGGGGTTGCGTCGAGAGGGGTGACGGAATCGTGGATTTCGTTGACGTCGAAGCGGAGAACAGGCAGATCATGGATCACCTGATAGACTGGGAAGAGGCCGAAAGGTTGGCGGTGGAGAAGGCGATAGCATGGGGGAACTTCAGGGTGATCTCTTGGTGGCTTCCGAGGGCGGAGATTTTGAGAAGGGAGGAGGCGTATAAGATCTTCTGGATATTCGAGAATAGGGGGAGGAAGATGATAATGGACAGCCTGACGGGAGAGATCTTCGAAGGCTTTTTATAGCGGATCGCAATCGGTTGCTCTATGCCCATCTCCAAAGGGGACATCGTAAGGATCAGCTACACCGCGAAGCTTGAGGACGGAACGGTCATAGATACGACGGACGAGAAGGTTGCGAAAGAGCACGGGATATACAGCGAGGATTACCGCTACGGAGACGTTTACGTTATAGTGGGCGAGGGCAACGTCGTGAAGGGCTTCGACGAGGACTTGGAGGGAAAGGAGGTAGGATACAAGGGAAAGGTCGTAGTTCCGCCGGAAAAGGGGTTCGGAGAGTACGATCCGAACAAGGTGGACACGATAAGCATAGCGAGGCTTAAGGAGAAGCCGAAGGAAGGTGACAGGGTTAGGGTGGGAGACAGGGTGGGAGTGGTAAAGAGGGTGATAGGCAGGAGGGCCATAGTCGACTTCAACCATCCGCTTGCAGGAAAGACGCTCGTTTTCGAATACGAGATAAAGGAAAAGGTCGAGGACGTGGAGGGGAAGATAAAGGCCATATTCATGATATACACGGGGAGGGA
>CAZQJR010000086.1:0-5434 GCA_964592825.1 uncultured archaeon
GCAGTGTCGGTCTCGATCATGAGGTCTATGAGCTCCACGTCCCTGACCACATCCCTCCCCGCGGATCCGAACCTCTCCGAATGCAGATGCCCGAGAACGTGCACTATATCCCCGAACTTCTTCAAACAACCTTCGAGCCTGTCGTAGTATTCGTCGACCGAAACGAAGTCGTGGATAGACGCTATGACGAGGTCGAACTCGAAGTTTGGAATCTGAATCTCCCCACCCGGCAGTATTCCGCACTCAACACCGCTGAGAATTTCGATATCGTATCTGTCCCTCGCCTCCTCGATCTCCACCTGCCTCCTCTTTGCCTTCCTCTCGTCCAACCCCAGCCTATGCTCCGAAGAGTGATCGACTATGGCTATGACCTTTAGCCCCATCTCCTTCGCCCTTCTGGCTATCTCATCCACGCTCGCGCTACCGTCGGAATAAATTGAGTGAATGTGAAGGTCGAACATCTCAAACCTCCTCAACGAGCTTTTCGACTATCTCCCTGAAGACCTTCGAGGACTCGGTGTCGAGCTTGACGAACGGCTTTCCGTCCTCGCAACTCTTCATTATCTCAGGATCCAACGGAACCGATCCCAAGAACTTCACACCCGTCTCCTCCGCCAACCTCTTCCCCCCACCCACTCCAAAAACGTCTATCCTGTTCCCGCAGTGCGGGCATATGAGTCCGCTCATGTTCTCTATCAGGAAAATCTTCTGAATGCCTTTCTTGGCGAAGTTTATAGCCTTCCTGACGTCCTCAAGGGCGACGCTCTGAGGTGTCGTCACTATCACCGCCGCGTCCGGTTGGGCCAACTGAACGACGCTTATCACCTCATCCCCCGTCCCGGGGGGACAGTCGATTATTAGGTAGTCGAGCTCGCCCCAGTTGACCTCGTTGAATATCTGCTCCAAGAACTTGTGTTTCATCGGCCCCCTCCAGACCACGGGAGAATCCTTCGACGGAAGGAGGAACTGAATAGAAACTACCTTCAGCCCGTTAACCTCAACCGGCTTCAGCTTTCCCTCTTCGACGACGAGCTTGGCATCCTCGAGTCCGAGGATCTTCGGAATGCTCGGCCCGTGCAAATCGCTGTCGAGAAGTCCGACCTTATGACCCTTCATTGTAAGGGCGAAGGCGATGTTGGCTGCTACGGTGCTCTTGCCCACGCCTCCCTTCCCGCTCATCACCACGATCTTCTTCATGTTCGTAATGAGCGACCGCTTGCTTAAGAAATTATCCTTCTTTTTGCTCTCGCCAAAATCGAGAATCAAAAAGGTTATTAGGGTGGATGATGACGCGAAACGGATGAAAAGGATCGTCATCATTCTATTAGCTCTGATTTTTATCGGATGCTCCCAGCATCCAACGGCCAAGCTCAACGCGACGAACGTAACCCCGAACGAGATAATGGGAATGAAGAAGCTCGTCTGTTTAACGGGTAAGCCGGCGTTGGAGATGGTCAAGGAGATGCACATCGGTAGGATAAGGTTCGTCGAGGACATAGCCCTCATGCACTACATAGGAAAAAACGCCTCGAAGTTCGTCGTCGTTTGGGTGACCGTTTATCCGAATTCGAGCGTCGCGAAGGAGGAAACCCGTAGGATGGCCAATGCCATGGTGGAGTTCGGGTGGAAGAACGTCAGCAGAACGAGGATCGATGGCCTCGAAGTCTACTACGTCAGACCTCCGGGAAAGAACGAAACCCATTACTTCTGGTGTAGGGGAAGGGTCATGATATACATAATCCCGCACGGCCTCAACGAGAGTCAGATCAGGGAGTTCATAGAGAAGATATGAGATCCGCCATAATAACCGCCTACGGTGACGAGGGGTACGTTGAGGAGAACGTGAGGAAGCTTTTGGACATGGGATACGAGGTAGTTCTCGCCATCGACTGCCCCAACGGTAGGTTGAGGGAGATAGTGGAGAGGTATCCCGTAAAGGCGACGGTTAGCGAAAGGAGGAGGGGGAAGTGGAGGGCTCTGAACGACGCTTTGAAACTCGTAAAGGGGGAGGAGATTCTATTTTTGGACTCGGATACGAGGATAGTGTCTTTCGCCGAACTCGACGGTAGGGACGCGGTTGAGATCAGGAAGGAGATAGAGGGCGAAGGTCTAATGGAGAGGCTCGTGAACTTGGACTACTTCGCGATGTTCGTAACCGCAAAGATCGCGGAAAAGTTCAAATCCTGCCTGAGCCTAAACGGATCCGCGTTCGTTATAAAGAAGAGGGTAATAGACGTTCTCGGCGGTTTCAGAAGGAGGATAAACGAGGACACGGACTTGGGGGCGAGGCTGGGGTTGAACGGTTTCAGCGTGGGGGTGGACGGGAGGGCGATAACGAGGGCTCCGAGGAGCTTGAAGGAGTGGTTCGTCCAGAGGGAGAGGTGGAGCTTGGGGGGAGCGGAAGTCGTTCTCGACTACTTCTGGGAGATAGCTAAGAGGCCGAGGCTTTGGTTGCCCTATCTGTTCTTCTTCTATCCCGCTTTCGTTGGATTCGTCCTTAGCATGTTCCTTTCCGACGGACTAATTCTAAAGTTACTGTACTTCCTGATACCCCTGCTGGTGTTCATCTCCCCGAAGTTGCTGTCTTTGGCGATGCTGATGCTCTTCGAAATCCACACTATCAGAAACATACTGGTAATATTCCTCTCGTTCCTGCTGTGGTCGGTCACGATGATCGCTCTCGCGAAGCGTTACGATTACAGAATAGACGTGAAGCTCCTACCCCTCTACTACTTTCTTTACTCGCCCCTATGGACGATGATATGCGTAGTTTCATTCTTCAGAGTTCTGACGTTCAGGATCGCCGGAAAAAGAATAGAGGTTAGGGGTTGGAAGGTTTAATCCAGCTTTCTCAGCTTGTCGAGAATAATCTTCTTCTCCACCCTCGCAACTACCTCCCTTATCCTCTGAACAGCATCTGGATTGGCCGAAACGCTGTCGATCCCCATCCTGACGAGCTTCTCAACTACGTGCGGGTAGCTTCCCGCCTGTCCACAGATTGAGGTCTTCACGCCATGCTCCTTGCAGATCCTTATGACCCTCTCTATGAGCTTCATAACCGCCGGATGTTCCTCGTTGTAGAGATAAGCTACGTTTTCGTTGTTCCTATCGACTGCGAGGGTGTACTGGGTGAGGTCGTTCGTTCCCAAGCTTATGAAGTCTATCCCCTCCTTTATTATGTCCTCGATGATGAGGGCAGCAGCCGGCGTTTCGACCATAATTCCGAACTCTATCTTGTCCAACGGCAGTCCCTCCTCGATTATTATCCTCTTCGCCTTCCTTACCTCCTCCGGCGAAGTCACGAGGGGAAGCATTATTCCTATGTTCGTGTATCCCTCCTCGACGAGCTTCTTTATAGCTCTTATCTCAGCCCTGAAGTGCTCCTCCTCCTTCAAGTCCCTCCTTATCCCCCTGAATCCAAGCATCGGATTCGCCTCAACCGGCTCGTCCTCTCCACCCTCCATAGCCCTGAACTCATCCGTTGGAGCATCTAAGGTTCTTATCCAAACCGGCTTTGGATAGAACGCCTGAACGACCTTCTTCATCCCCTTGTAGAGCTCGTTTATGTATTCCTCTATCTCACCGTCCCTTATGTACTTCATCGGATGCTTCTTCAGGCCGAGAACCATGTGCTCTATCCTGAACAGCCCCACTCCGTCCGCTCCCGTTGCCACCGCCCTCTCAGCTGCGTCGGGTATGGATATGTTCACCTTAACCTCCGTTGCAGTTATTATAGGAGCCTGAGCGATCGCCGTAGGCTTGACCTCCTCCTTCTTCTTCTCCTTCACCGCTCCCTTGTAAACTATACCCTTATCGCCGTCCACGGTAACGAGCATTCCGTCCTTCAAAACCTTAGTGGCCTTCTCGGTTCCAACGACCGCCGGCACGCCGAGCTCCCTCGAAACTATTGCGGCGTGACACGTGAGCCCGCCCTCGTCCGTGACTATCGCCGAAGCCTTCCTCATGGCCGGAACCATGTCCGGAGTGGTCATCGTCGTAACGAGCACGTCCCCCTCCTCGACCTTCGAAATCTCCTCCTGACTCAGGACTATCTTGACCTTCCCCACACCTATTCCCGGAGACGCTCCGAGTCCCTTGAGCAGGATCTCCCCCTCTCCTATCTCCTCCCTTTCCTCCGCCTTCTCCCTTATCGTCGTTATGGGTCTCGACTGAACGATGTAGACCTTGCCCTTCTCTATCGCCCACTCTACATCCTGAGGCGTTCCGTAGTGCTCCTCTATTATCTCACCAAGCTTCACTATCTCCTCTATCTCCTCATCGCTCAGAACCCTCGCCTTGGCCTTCTCCGGAGGTAGCTCAACCTTTACCGTCTTCCCGTCCTCCCCCCTCGTGAGCATGAACTTCTTCTCAGCCACCTGAACCTTCGTTATCTTCCTCTGAACCCTATCGTACTCGTAGTGATCGGGCGTCACCATTCCGCTGACTATCGCCTCCCCGAGCCCCCAGACCGCCTCCACTATCGCCACCTTGTCCCCCGTCACGGGGTGGGAAGTGAACATGACGCCGGACTTCTCGCTGTTCACCATCTTCTGCACAACGACCGCTATGCTTACGTCCTCGTGCCTGAAACCCTTCTGCGTCCTGTAGTATATAGCCCTCGGAGTGTAGAGGGAGCTCCAGCACTTCTTAACCTTCTCGACTACCTCGTCCTCACCCCTAACGTTCAGGTAAGTCTCCTGTTGCCCGGCAAAGCTCGCTCCGGGCAAATCCTCCGCCGTAGCGGAGCTCCTTACCGCCACGAACACCTCCTCTCCCGCCTCCTCGCAAAGCTTCCTGTAAGCCTGCTTTATTTCCTCCTCCACGTCTTTGGGCATCGGCGTCGATTCTATCATCTCCCTGATTTTTCTCGATGCCTCCTCAAGCTGTTTCGTGTCCTCCACGTTTATGGAGTTGAGTATGGAGATGATTTTGTCCTTGAGTCCCGAGCTTTCCAAGAAGTCCATGAAGGTCTTGCCGTCGACGACGAAACCTTCGGGAACGGGAATCCCGACCCTTATCAGTTCACCCAAATTCGCGGCCTTTCCGCCGACAATAGGAACGTCGTCCTTATCCACCTCGTCGAGCCAAAGGACACCCATTAAAACCACCCTTACTTATTAAAACGACCAAATTTAAAATACTTTCTGCAAAACATCAATATTTTTAAATCAGTGTAACGAGATCAGACTCAAAAAAAGGGAGTGAAACGATGATCGAAAGCTGGGAGGAGTACAGAATTATAAACGAGGAGCTCAGCAAACTCGTCGAAAATGCGAGGACGATCCCGAAGATCAAGAAGGCGCTGAGGCACATAATAAAGGCCGGGGGCAAGAGGACTCGACCCATAATCGTTCTCCTCAGCGGAAAGCTGTGTGGCGGGAGCTACGAGGACGTTATGAACATGGCTCTTGCAGTAGAACTGATACACACGGCG
>CAZQJR010000087.1:0-3176 GCA_964592825.1 uncultured archaeon
GCGGAACCGGATCTTCGAGGGAGTTCGTTCAGAGGCTCGGAAGGTTGCTTAGGCCTAAGGACGGGAAGGCGATTCTGTACGAGCTCGTATCCAAAGAGACGGGGGAGGTAAAGGTTTCGAGGAGGAGGAAGAGGGCTCTCAGGTCACAACTCTGAAGGGAACGGGGGTAAAGCACAACGCCGCCACGACGAAAGTTAAAATTCCTAACGCCATTCTTTTGGCGTCGAGAGGAGTTTCGTCGTCTATCGGATCCGGGTGGGGCATCATCGCGAAGAATATCGTTATCAATCCCCAGAACATCCATATCGAATCCGGGACGTCGTACAAGTAACTTACGAGCATTCCAACCGCTATGAGCGCGGGAGGTATCATCTTAGAAACGAAGTCGGCCTTTTTGCCTATCATCGCCCTCAGAACATGCCCTCCGTCGAGTTGACCTACGGGGATTAGGTTAAGGAATGTGACGAACAGCCCGACCCATCCGGCGAAAGCTATGGGGCCTATAAGCTTCTCGTTGTAGTTCATAAGCTTTGCTACTGCGTCGAATAGCGGAGGGGTACCCAAGACTATCACCGGCCCGCTCAACCTGCCCGGCAGCATCGGAACCTTAAAGCCTATCGCAATGGCGATTACGGAAGCCAAGACTCCGACTAGCGGCCCCGAAACTCCAACGTCGAACAAAGCGCGTCTGTTGGGTATCGGGCCCTTATGCTTTATTATCGCTCCCAGAGTTCCTATGATGGTGGGAAACGGTATGAAATACGGGAGGGACGTTCTCATCCTCCACCTTCTGGCGGCGAAGTAGTGCCCCATCTCGTGACTTCCGAGGACGAACATAACGGCCATCGAAAACGTCAGCCCCCTCAGAAGAGATCCGAACATCACGGATCCCATTAAGGTGGTAGAGCAAACTGTCGCTACGAAGAGGGCTAAGTTTATCCACACCCTCTCCTTCTTGTGCCTCCTTATCTCCAGCACGAGCTCCCCGTACCTGTTCCTCATCTGAACCGAGTACTCCCCCATTAGGGAAGTCAGATACCTCTTGAGATCATCGCTCATCTCCCTCTTGGGATGGATGTAGAACCTGACACCGTCCTCAAGCTCCTCGACGTCGTAAACTATGAAATCCTCTTCGAGTCTCCTCCTTACCTCCTCCATTCCACCCAACCCTCTATCGCGTTGATCCTAACAAAGTCGCCCGTCTTAATGTTTTCCAATGGATCTACCTCCAGCCTGTCCACGAGGGGTATTCCGGCTATTATCGCCCCTACGGCTATTATGGGTTCGGTTTCTACGTTTATTATCGCTTTCGGCGCCGTTCCTCTCTTCTTCATCCTAAGCAGAACGTAAGTGCCCACAGTCGATCCCCTGCCCGACGGGAATACGAACACCTTTCCCGATATCGATTCTCCTCTCAGGTCGCTGTCCTCTGCCACGATCCTCCCCGTATCCACGTCCACGTCCCCGAGAAAGGAGAACTTCTTCCGGCTCACTATCGCCTCTCCCTCGGCTATTCCCCTCGATATGACCCTACACCTCACCCTCATTCGAACGCCCTCCTCACGCACTCACAGGTCGGAGCGAACATCGCCCTAACTCCCCTCAGCTTCGGAAGATACGTTAATGCCTTTCCGGAATTCACCAGAACGCAATCGAAACGCTCCGTAGCGGGAGAGACGACCATGCATGTGTCCCTGAACACCCTTATCCCCCTCCTCTCCAGCCTCTCTATCAAACCTTTCAACCTGAACCAGACGTGCCTCGACGTGAACAGCCACATCTCCCTTTTGGGTCTTCCCAACCTTTCTACGATGTCCGCTATGAAAATTATCTCCCTCTCGGACAGGTGAGGACAGCCCAAGGCTACGAGATCGGGATCGCACTCGTCTCCGATATCCCTCCCGTCCACCTCCATCTTCTCCCTCGGAATCTCGAAATCGTCCCACTCGGGAGTTTGATCCTTAACGTGAAACATGGCCACGTTTCCGGTGGACGCGAGCGATGCCCCGAGCTGTTTCATCTCGTCATCACTTAGCCTCCTTTCGAACTCGAAGATTGGGATGCCCTCCACCTCACCCCCTACGACGTAACCGACGTAGGAGGGATCCAAATCCCCCCTCACCCTAACGAGAATAGTCGGAGCCCTGTTCTCCTTGACGTGAAGACCGTAGCGTGGAGTCTTACCGATTATCGCGGAAGCCAGAGCGCTTATACCGCTCTCCCTGTTCGTCCTCGCTCCCAAAACGGAATTGGCGTAAACGACCGCGGAGGATTCCGCCCAAGCTACGTGCTCACCAAACGATGGTCTGTTTATGTAATAGGGCGTGCACGTAAGCGTGAGCTCGGCTCCAATCCTTTTCAAAGCCTCCAATACCTCCATCTGCTTCCTGAAGAATTCCTCCGATATCCCCATCTCCCTCCATCGATCGAGATCCATTCCCGCCGGGTTAAGGGTTGTTCTGACTTTCACCTTCGCTCTAAAACCCTTCAACCATTCGAGCCCCTCTTCCCCTATGTTCCCGTAGGATATTCCCGAAACGTGAGCGGAAGTTACGGGGATTAACCTATCGGCCTCGAATATCTCACCCAAAGCTACGAGTATCTCCATGCATTTCGCCAGAGTGGGATCGTCGGAATTCAATAACTTCTCTTCCTCCCTACTCAGATCCATGAGCCTCGGATAACCCCTTGAGATATAACGGTTTCCTACCCCTCCTGCTCCTCTCTATGCTCTCGTCTATCTTGTTTGCGAGAGGGCAGTAGAGGTAGTGATACACGGCTTCGCTCAAGGCCTCCTTTATCGTGCTCTTTCCCGACTTCTCCTTGAGCATCTCCAACTTCTCCGCGGGGATCTTAGTTTGGACAATTAAAAGTCTATTCATACAATCCTTTGCCGACAGTTACAAATAAGAATTTTACTTTATCATAACGATTAAAAGTTGTGATGCCCAAATCGACCCATGGATCTTACCGGAAAGAGGGTGAGGATAAGGGCGAAGGGGAGGGTTTTCGAGGGAATCGTCATGCCTTCATTTACCGATTGCTTGGTATTGAAGCTCGACAACGGTTATAACGTCGGTTTCAAGGATTACGAGCTTCTGGACGTGTTGGAGGAAAGGAGGATAGAGTTTCCCACCCCCGAGCTTGAGAGGAGGGAGGGGTTGCCCGACGTCAAG
>CAZQJR010000088.1:0-6801 GCA_964592825.1 uncultured archaeon
AATATAAATTACAAAGCTATTTTCTCCTTCGATGTAGCTTCTAGAATTCCGAGAACATATTTGGAACATGTAAAAATGATTATCAATGTTATAAAGGGTATAAGTCCAGAAAAGATAAGATTAGAAATGCTGTGGAGCGTAAAATTGGTAATCTCCATATCCTATGGAGATTTGATATTTCTGCGCCTGGCACCTGTATTTTAGCTTTCTATTCTCTTGATAAGTGTGCACCAACAAAGATGTTTTGGTCTTTAGATATTCCAGATGAAGACGCAAAAATCTTAGCTCTTTACTTGAATAGCACAATTAATTTACTTCAGATACTACTTTTAAGAGTGGAAACTAGAGGGGGCTTTTGTTGAAATATTTAAGTATATTCTGGATGATTTTCTTGTTTTGAATCCAGAAAAACTAAGTAAAAGCGAAAAGAGACCACTTCTAAAAATTTTTGAGGAAGTCAAAGATATAGAATTACCAAGTATTCTAGAGCAACTAAAAATAAAGCATCCAATCAGAAAAAAGATAGATAAATCAATACTAAAGGTCTTAGGAGTTGAAATAGATCTAGATACTCTTTATGACTGGATAGCAAAGGAAATTGAATTATTGAAGAGCCTTATGAGTGAAGGAAGACCATCTTAGAGAAGACTTAAAATTTTATAAGTACGTCTTTATAAATTTTTATAAATTAGTAAATGTGGTTTGATTTTAAGTTGATTTAATAATGCGACAGGTTGTCAACCAAAAGACGAATTATTAACCATTTTAGCTCAAGTTAAGAATAATACAAACAAAACTTAACAAAACTATCATTTCCAACAAGATTTAACAAATTACCAAACAAATATTAACAAAGCTCCAACAGAAAACTTGTGTTTAGCAAGTTTTAATCTGTGCTAAAGACGATCGTCAATTGTGTTACTTTGTGAACTACTGGTTCAACCAAAAGATTTAAATATTGCTTCTTGCAAAGCTATAAATTGCCTTTCGCAAAACTTAAATAGGAGGGGTTATGAAACTGCGGAAAATCGGCAGGGTAAGCCACGTGTCGAAATCGGGATTCGTAGTGGCGATAGCGGATCCGAAGAACTTGCCCAAGGTGGGTTCGGACGTATACACCCGAAAGATGGAGAAGATCGGTTTTGTCTACGACATAATAGGCCCCACGAAGTCTCCTTTCATCCTCATCAAGCCCAAGAGGGACGTGATCAAGCGTTTGGTTTTGGACGAACTTTTCGTTTTGGGGGGTGATGCTCATGCCGGAAGTGGAGAAGGTAAAGGAGGTAGAAAAGGAAAAAGAAAAGGAGGTAGAAAGGAGAGAGATAGAAAGAGAAGAAACCGTTGAAGTTTGTCCCGAGTGCGGTTCGCCCCGTATAATAAGGGACTACAAACGCGGGGAGTTGGTTTGTCAGGACTGCGGTTACGTGATAGAAGATCGATACATCGACGCCGGACCCGAGTGGAGAGCTTTTGACAGCGAGCAGAAGGAGAAGAGGAGCAGAGTCGGAGCTCCCGTAACGTTCACGATACACGACAAAGGACTTTCCACGATCATAGACTGGAGCAACAAGGACTTTTACGGCAAGTCGATCTCGATAAGGAACAGGGCTCAGCTGTTCAGGCTCAGGAAATGGCAGAGGAGGATCAGGATAAGCAACGCCACCGAAAGGAACCTCGCATTCGCTTTAAGCGAACTCGACAGGATGGCGTCCGCTTTGGGATTGCCTAAGTCCGTGAGGGAAACCGCTGCGGTAATTTACAGGAAGGCGATAGAGAAGAACCTCATCAGGGGTAGGAGCATCGAAGGGGTCGTTGCCGCTGCTCTGTATGCAGCTTGCAGACAGGCTGGAGTTCCGAGGACTTTGGACGAGATCGCCCAGTATTCGAGGGTGGACAGGAAGGAGATCGGCAGGACTTACAGGTTCATAGCGAGGGAACTTGGCCTAAAGCTGATGCCGACGAGCCCGGCGGATTACGTGCCGAGGTTCTGCGCCGCTCTGGGTTTGAGCGGTGAGGTTCAGAAGAAGGCCATCGAAATCATAAAGAAGGCGGAGGAGAGGGAGCTTACGAGCGGAAGAGGCCCGACCGGAGTTGCAGCGGCTGCGATCTACATCGCGTCGATTCTATGCGGTGAGAGGAGGACGCAGAGGGAAGTGGCCGAAGTTGCCGGAGTTACCGAGGTCACGATAAGGAACAGATACAAGGAGCTCGCGGAGAAGTTGGGGATAGAGATAATACTCTAATGCTCGTCGCTGATGTGGACGTGTTCCTCGAGCAGAACTGCGGATTCCCCGTAAACCTCTTTCAGCACCTCTATTCTCAATATTTCTTCCGGTCTTCCTATCGCGTAGTAGTTCCTGTTCAGGAGAACTATTCTGTCCGTGTACGGGAGTAGAAGGATAGGATCGTGGCTCGTTACCAATATCAGCTTTTCCTTCGCCAATCCGCCGATCATCTCCGCCAGCTCGACCTTTCCGAGCGGATCCACAGCTGAGAGGGGTTCGTCGAGCAGTAGAATGGGAGGATCGTAAACCAGAGCTCTCGCAAGGAGAACCCTCTGCCTCTCCCCCCCGCTCAACTCGAACAACCTTCTGTCCCACCTCCCCTCCTCCAAGTCCACGGATCTGAGGGCATCGTCAACCCTCCTGATATCTTCTCCGCTTACGAAGACCCTCGGAAATCTCTTGGTGTGTAGCAGGAGGGAATTGAGGACGAACTCCCTCGCCGTAACCGGGATCTTAACGTCCGTCGGGGCTATCTGGGGGACGTAACCGACCCTCTTACCCACCTCCTCCGGCTTGGCGGTTAGATCCTCCCCGTCGACGATTACCCTACCGCTAACGGGCTTTACGAGTCCGAGTATCGCTCTGAGGAGTGTGGTCTTTCCCGCACCGTTCGGCCCGATTATCTGTATGAGCCCCGGCCCCTCGAAGGTTAGGCTTAGATTTCTGAAGATCTCCTCCCCACCGAGGACGATCGTTAGGTCTTCGACGGATATTCCGTGCACACTCATTAATAAAATTTATAAGCAGATGTGCACGTTATAAGCTTTGTCATGCGATGGCTCGTACTTCTACCCCTGATTCTGATCCCCACCGCCAACGCCCTTAACATCGTAGTGACGTTCTCGAACCTCAAGTACGATGTCTCCCTAATCGCCCCCAACGACACGGTCGTGTCGATAGTCAAGCCGGGCGTGGATCCCCACAGCTACCAACTTACCCCGAGGGACGTGGAGGTTCTCGAAAGGGCGGACGTTATAATATCGACCGCCCACGCACCGTTCGAGTTCAAGATAGAGAAGCTTGTAAGGGCGGGGGAGATTAAGGCGGAGTTGGTTGAGATACCGAAGATTCCGGGAATCGTCCTGCTTAGGAATCCCATGACGGGAAAGGTTAACCTGCACATGCCGATCTACGATCCCCACAACTACGAGGTGTTTCTAAGATACGTCGCCAAGGTTCTCGAACGTCTCAATCCTAAGGGGAATTACCTAAGCAGGGCTAACAGGGTTTGCGAGGAGGTGGAGAGGATAGTGAGGAACACGAAGAAGTTGAACGCTTTGGCTGTTGCCGATCAGCCGGAGTCCCAATACGCCGTCCGTTGGCTGAACGTTAGCGTTGTTGGTTTTCTCGTTAGATCTCCGGAGCTACCGGCGTTGCCCGAGGACGTTAAAAGGGTGGAGAGGGAGTTGGGGAGGGTTCAATTGGCCGTGGTTCTCGACACTAAAACTCAGGCGAGCGAGATGCTCAAAAGGATGGCGGAGGAGCGCGGAGTTCCTGTTTTGGTCGTTCCCTCTCCTTTGGAGGACTCGAGCGTTCTCAAGAAGCTTGAGATAATATCGAAGGAAGTCGAGTCACTCAAAGGTCGGGCGAAGAGTTCTCCGGGATTCGAGGCGGTCGCTCTGTTGGTCGCGTTGGCGGTGGGAGCATGTTGCTCGAAACGGTAACCCTTCTCATCACCGTCCTGACCTTGGTGGAGTATCCGAAGTGGGCGATGGTCGTTCTATCGGCCTCGTTGGTTTACGGAGCCCTTAGCACCCTCATCTCAGCGAGAAGGCTTTACTTCCTCTCCGCAGCGTCGGCGCACGTTTCCCTCCTTGCGGTGTTGCTCGCCATCCCGCTATCCGAATTCGCTCTGAACGAGAGGATTTGGGCTTTGACGTTCGGCTTGATTTTAGTTTACGCGGTGGGATACGCCATAAGGAAGGGAATGGACGAGGACGTGGCGACCGCAGTTTTGGTTTCGTTCTCCGCATCCTTGAGCGTCATAGCTATGTACGTCGTCCTAACCTCCTATCCAACGAGCTACGGGCTTTGGGCTATAGTCATAGGCGATCCCCTTCTGGCTAGTTGGGGGGACGTGGCTTGGGTTTTCTCCATAGCCCTCCTCACCCTGATAGCTACGATACTGACCTACAGGGAGCAGATAACGATAGGTTTGGAGAGAGACTGCGCGGTTTTAACGGGGATCAGGGTGGAGCTCTACGACCTCCTCCTCTACACCCTCCTCGCCGTAGCCACCGTTGCGATGATAAGGGTGGTCGGGTTCGTTTTGGAGCACGTTCTCATCTTCCTACCCTCGACGATCGCATCGCTCGTTGCAAAAGATTCAAAAAGCATGCTCTCGATAAGTGTCCTCGTAAGCGTGCTGTCGGGAATGTTAGGCTTGCAGATAGCGGTGGCTGTAAATCAGGCTCCGTCGGGTGTCATAGGTCTTTTGATGTTCGGCATCTTCGTCTTCCTGTTGGTGAAGAGGTGTTGGCATGGGTAGGAAGAGGAGGTTCGGGGTTTCGTTGCCCGAGGACGTTGCGAGCGACCTCGATTCCCTCGCGGAGATGCTAAAGGTGGACAGGTCGAAGCTCGTGAGCGAGGCTGTGAGAACGTACGTTAGGGATCACGCCCACTACCTCATCCCGCACGAGTGCTACGGTGTTATAACGCTGATATCGAACGACAACATGAGGCTTTTGAAGGTGATAGAGGAGTTCAAGGACATAATAAGGGAGTTCACCCACGTGCACATAGAGGAGAACTGCGTCAACGCTCTGGTCGTTTCGGGGTCGTCGGAGAAGATAGCGGAGCTTCATAGGAGGTTGCTCTCCTTCTTTAGAAACGTCAGGTTCGTTCCGCTCGGTGAGTGCAAGATTTAAATTTCGATAAGGATGCCATTGCTCGATGGAGTGGTTCGTCGAATACTACAACGGCTCCGCATTGATGATAGGGGTTAAGAAGTTGATTTTCGAGAAGAAAAGCTTACAGCACATTCAGATATTCGACACGGTCGATTTCGGCAGGATGCTCGTTTTGGACGGGAAGGTTCAGCTTACCGAAAGGGATGAAGCTTTCTACCACGAGATGCTCGTTCATCCAGCTATGCTTACGCACGATAATCCCAAGAAGGTTCTCGTAATCGGCGGGGGAGATGGGGGAGCGGTGAGGGAGGTTCTGAAGCACGATCCCGAGGAAGTAGTGATGGTCGAAATAGACAGGGACGTGATCGAGGCGTGCAGGAAGTATTTGGGCATCGATGGCGGGGCGCTGAGGGATGGGAGGGTCAGCGTGGTGAACGAGGACGGCGTGGAGTTCGTTAGGAACTGCGGGGAGAGTTTCGACGTGGTGGTAGTGGACGGAACGGATCCCAACCCGGTAAGCCAATCCCTGATTTCGAGCGAGTTCTATTCGAGGTGCGGAGAGATATCCGAAATCTTCGTGACCCAAAGCCAGTCTCCTTTCGCTCAGAGGGAGTACTTCGAGGCCATACTGAGGAACGCCCGGTTCAGGAGCAGGAGGGTTTACTTGGGTTTCGTTCCCACCTACCCGCACGGGCTTTGGAGCTACCTGATGGGTTCGAACAGAAGATCCGTCGTCCCCGACTACGAGGTGATAAGGAGGAGGTTTGAGGGGAGGGAGATAAAAACGATATACTACACCCCCGAAGTTCACTTGGCCTCTTTCGTCCTTCCGAAGTGGCTTGAGGATCTGATCGAACGCTGTTGAGCTTAACTTTCAGGCCAGCCTAACCCTCTTTCTGTCGAAGAGCTCCTTAACCTTTCCGTCGTTCCAACCGCTGACCCTCTGGTAGTATCCCGTTACCCTCGAATACCATTCGACGTCATCACTCCCACAGTTCGGACATCGCTTTAGGATTCCGCCGTGAAGCCTCTTGCACCTCCTGCAGAAGGTCATGTCCTTCGTGTATGCCCAGTAACCGATGAGAGTCTTCGTCGCTATCTTCTTCGTAAGCTCCCACAGCAATTCGGGATTCGGAGAGCTCTCACCAATCCAAACATGAGCCATCATTCCACCGTTGCAGAGAGGATGGAAAGCTCCCTCTATCTTCAGCCTTTCAAACAGAGGAACGTCCGCACTCACCCTCACATGCGAGGAGTTCGTGTAATAGACAGCCCCGGAACTCACATCTCCCTGCACCACCGCCTTTCCGTTGAACTCCTTGAGATCGAGCAGGGCGAGGCGATGAGCTGCAGATTCAGCTGGCGTTTGCGTTATGACCCACCTCTGCCCCGTTTCCATGCTCCACTCCATCGCCACGTCCATCATCCTCTTTATTACCTCCAATCCGAACCTCCAAGCGTCCTTGCTTTCATGTAGCTCCTCTCCCGTGTGAGCCTTGAGCATCTCGTTTAGCCCAACGAAGCCAATCGACCTAACGACCTTGTCGATCCTATAGTAAGGTTCGCCGTTCACATCCTGCGTTAGGAACGGCAAAGCCCCTTGCTTCATCCTCTTAATTATGATCTCCCTTTTTATCTCTATGACCTCCTTAGCGAGCTCCATTCTC
>CAZQJR010000089.1:0-8995 GCA_964592825.1 uncultured archaeon
CTGCTTGTGGGCTGCGTAGTACGGAATGGAGCTAACGACCGTCCAGTTTCTGTAATCGCTTTCGTACGTGACGTTGAAAGCTCTCGCCGGAGGAGCGTGAACCAACACTCCCGACACGTTGTAAACCCACGCACCCTTCCCGCCGTGGCAGTCCAGACAGCTTGGAACGTAGGCGGCGTGTGCCTGCTTTCCGGGATAAACCCCGCTCGAATTGGCGGTCGCGAACCTTATACCCGTTCCCTTATATCTGTGACAAGTAACGCAACTCAAATCCCAGTGAGGGCCGTGAAGGGCTCTCGTTATCGCCATCTCCTCGGCGACGTGCTTGTGACAGGACGAACAGTTAACGTCCACGGAATTGCTCGATATGTTGTAAACGACGTGACTACCCTTAAGCAGGCTCACGCTCCTCATCGTGGTGAGGAATATCCCCGCGGTGATCGCGATGAGGATCAAAACCAAACCGACCGTCCTCATGATTTTACCTCCCTAACCACCTTAAATCCGGTAAACGTTATTCCAGTAACGTTTATCTGGGACTCGTTAAGACCGGTGATCGAGCTGTAACCCAACGGTGTGTCCAGTGCGGTTACGTTTATTCCCGTGTTGACCGTGAAGTTCATGCTCACCTCCGAGTTGGTGTGACAAGCAACGCAAGCTTCGGTGGAATCGAGGAGTAGCTTGCTTCCGTTGGCTTTGGCTATCGCGTAAGCTACGAACGGGTTATGCGCTGCAACGACACCGCTGTAAGTGGCGTTGGAGTAGTTGTACTTGGAAACCACACCCAGCATCGTGACGTTGAAACCTCCGGCGTATGGGCCGGGTGTTTTGGATGCGTAGGATGCGTTTATCTGGTGGCACATCATGCACGCGACTATGCTCGCTGCATGAGCTTCCCTACCGGGGGTTGCGTTGGTGTAACTCCCGCTAACGCTCGCGTAGGTTATGCTCTTGTTCGCCCTGTGACAATCGCTGCACTTGAGGTTCTTGTGAACGCTCTGCTCGAGTTCGGCGTAAACGTCAGCGTGGCATTTGACGCAGGGAACGTTGTTACCGTATCCGCTCAGGTTGTACCATATGTGCTGACCGTGGAAAATCGATACGGTGGAGGGGAGAACTATCACGCCCAACGCGAGCACGATGATCGTGATGAGGAGAGCCTTCCCGAAGTCCATCGATAATAGTTGGAAGAAACAATACTTAAAACTTTCAGATCAACATGTTCAACCCCTCTATAAAGGCCTCGACCGATGCCATGATGATGTCCGTCCTCGCGCCCCGAGCGGTGACGATCTTGTCACCCCTCTTCAGCTGAACGATAACGTCGACGAGGGCATCGGTTCCGCCGGTTATCGCGTCGACGTGGTAGCTAACGAGCTCTATGTCTGCGAACTCGGATACGATCTCTTTTATCGCATTTATCGCCGCGTCCACCGGCCCCAACCCGACTCCGGCACCTACGAACTCCTTACCGTCTATCTCGAGGATTATGCTCGCAGTGGGAATTATGTCCTTACCGCACACCACGTTAAGCCCCTTGAGCTTCACCTTCTTCTCCCTCTTTATCTGAAGAACCGTCTCTATAATCGTTCTAACGTCCGCGTCCGTGACCCTCTTACCCTTGTCGCCTATCTCCTTTATTCTCGCGAGAATCTCCTGCATCTGCTCCGGCGTCGCCTTGTAACCCAACTCCTTCATTATGGCCTCAACGCTCGCCCTCCCCGCGTGCTTGCCCAAAACTATGCACCTCTTCCTCCCAACCATCTCCGGGGATATCGGCTCGTAGGTTGCGGAGTTCCTAAGAATGGCTGACGTGTGTATTCCGCTTTCGTGGGTGAACGCGTTCTCTCCGACTATGGGCTTGTTCGGGGGGATGACGACTCGGGTCAGCTTCTCAACGAGCTTGGAGGTGTCGTATATCCTCTTCATGTTTATCTTAGTCTTTATCCCGTAGAGAACCTCCAAGGCCACGACAACCTCTTCCAGCGCAGCGTTTCCCGCCCTCTCCCCCAGTCCGTTCACGGTCACGTGGATCTCCTTCGCTCCGCCTTTAACAGCGAATATCGTGTTCGCCGTCGCCAGTCCGAAATCGTCGTGCCCGTGAAACGCTATTGGAACGTCGAATTCGCTCGTCAAATTTCTCATGATCTCCTCGCACCTCTCCGGAGTGAGAACGCCGACTGTGTCGGCGAACGTTAGTCTATCCGCCCCCGCGTCCACCGCGTTCCTAAATAACTCTTTGACGAAGTTCAAATCAGCCCTCGAGGCATCCTCAGCACCGAATTCTACTATCAGCCCCCTTTCCTTCGCATACTCTATGGCCTCAACGGACATCTCCACGACATCCTCCCTGCTCTTCCCCCTGAACTTGCTCTGGATGTGGAGGTCGGAGGAGGGGGCGACCATGAAAACCGAATCCGCGTCCGCGTCCGCGGCGGCGTCTATGTCGACCTTCTTTATCCTCGCGAAGGAGCAAATCTCCGCGTTCAACCCGGAGTTGGCTATCTCCTTTATGGCCTTAAAATCTCCCTCCGAGGCTATGGCGGTTCCCGCCTCTATTACGTCAACACCCAACGCGTCGAGGGCTCTCGCTATCATCAACTTCTGCTCCACCGTAAGCGAAACTCCGGGTGTTTGCTCGCCATCCCTCAGCGTCGTATCCAAGATCTTTAGCTCCACAGAGCGCGTTGAACTATTGGTTAAAAATACTTTTGGATCGATCGTGTTGAATCTCTTGCAAAACATTTAAGTATCTACCTGCCGAAACCAACATTGCGGGCCCGTGGCTCAGCCTGGTTAGAGCGTGCGCCTGATAAGCGCAAGGTCCGGGGTTCAAATCCCCGCGGGCCCATTCGCTCATTTAATCTTCTTAAGGATCGAACGTGATGCTACATCCGGCATAACATCTCTTGGCGTTTCCCATCTTCAGTATCTCCTCCTTAGCCACGGTGCAGTGGCAGGGGATAACGACATCGATGTCCCTCAGGATTTCGAGTTTGGAAAATCCGTGGAATCCACCCATAACCCCCCTAACCCTTCCAAACCTTTCCGCGGTGGCGATTATGACGTCCAGTCCCGGATGCGAGCATCCGGTTATTACGAAGACTCCATCCTTAAGCCCGAGGACGAGCGACTGCTCTTTCACGTGCCGACCGAGTTCTCCAGTAGTGTAAAGGCCGTTCTCGACCTTCATCGGATCGCTTACCTCCACCACTTCGGCCTTCCTACCGATCTCCCTCTTCAGGTTCTTGGAGAAGGAGCTCGGGACGAAGACGTAAGATGTACGATCTATGACGTGGTTCAGCCCGCCGATGTGATCCCAGTGCTGGTGGGAAAGGAAAATGTAGTCGAAGTCCTCCACCCCAACCAAGCTCAGGTTGTGAAGGAGTACGTTCCCGTCCCAGCCGGTGTCGAACAGAACCCTCCACTTCGACTCGACGTAGCACGAGAAACCCCATCCCGGAACGAACTCCCCTACGGCTTCGTTATCGTAAACTACCACGACCTCCACGAATCCTCTACTCCCGCCTCGGTGAAAACCCTTACGCAAACGTTAAATAGCGGACGGGAATCCAGCAGGATATGGCGAGATTTCCAGAGGCGGAGGCGAGGCTGTTCAACGTAAAGATATGCATGAGGTGCAACGCGAGGAATCCCATGAGGGCGACGAGGTGCAGGAAGTGCGGTTACAAGGGACTAAGACCCAAGTCGAAGGAGAGGAAGGGTAAGAGGTAGTCAGAGCGCGTCCTCGTCGTATCCCAGCATAACGACCCACCACCATCTCGCCATATCGACGAGATCCCTGCTGAAAACCCCGGAAAGGTGGTATTCCCCGTTTTTTACGGCTATCATTCCGGCGGAAATGAGCTTGTTCCTCATCGCGTAGAAGGAGGAGTGGGGCATATCGAGTTCCTTGGCCGTTTTTTCCCATTCCTCCACCCGCAACGGCTTTCCCATCTTCTGCCTCTCCTCGACCATCGTGACGAACTTCGCAGCCTTTAAAGCCACCTCCTCCTTCCTGAAAAGCCTCCTCATTAGTTCGAGCAGGGGATTCTTAGACTGCGATATTCGGGCGTTCGATGCGGAGCGAATTATTATCGAAGTCGAGGTCTTCGGCGCATCCTTCACCTTCATGTTCCGAGCTCTCGCCGGGAGAACTTTAAGCTTGCCCAACAAGAGCAACCTTTTTATTCAAGTCATGAGTCGGGAAAGAGGGTGACTGTCGATGATTACGCTCAAAGACGATAAGGAGTTCCAAGGATGCGGTATCTTCGGCGTCATGGACAGGAGCGGTAGGAGATTCGACGGCAAGATGGTTGTTGAGGCTATGAAGAACATGCACGTTAGAGGGAACGGGCTTGGGGGTGGTTTTGCTGTTTACGGTCTCTATCCCGAATACAAAGACTATTACTGTCTTCACGTCATGATTCAGGATTGGAACGAGGAGGCGAAGAGGGAGGTCGACAGGTTTTTGGACGCGAACTTCGACATAGTTCACGACGAGGAGATCCCCACGAACGAGGACGCAAACGTGGTCGATCCGCCCCTCTTCTGGAGGTACTTCGTTTCCCCTCAAAAGAAGGGGGACGATAAGAGGCTTTCAGACGACGATTACGTTATAAAGAAGGTCATGTACATAAACACCAAGATAGAGGACGCGTACGTAATATCCTCCGGCAAGAACATGGGTGTTTTTAAGGGGGTGGGCTTTCCGGAAGACATAGCCGAGTTCTTCATGATAGAGGAGTACAAGGGATACATATGGACAGCCCACAGCAGGTTTCCAACCAACACTCCCGGATGGTGGGGTGGGGCGCATCCCTTCTGCATTTTGGATTGGACGGTCGTTCACAACGGAGAGATAAGTTCCTACGGAACCAACAAGCGTTACTTGGAGATGTTCGGATACTACTGCACCCTCCAGACCGACACGGAGGTAATGGCATACGCCTTCGATCTGCTAATGAGGAAGCAGAAGCTGCCGATAGAGATCGTGGCCAAGATCTTGGCTCCGCCCATGTGGGACATAATCGACCACATGGACGAAAAGAAGAAGAGGCTCTACACGACCCTAAGAATGGTCTACGCTCCACTGCTCATAAACGGCCCTTGGACGGTGGTAGTTGCCCACCACGGAGAGATGTTCGGACTGACCGACCGAATCAGGCTCAGACCCATTACCGCCGGGGAGAAGGGTGACCTTCTCTTCCTATCCTCTGAGGAATCAGCTATAAGAGCGGTTTGTCCGGATTTGGATAGGGTCTGGACTCCTCACGGCGGTGAGCCCGTGGTCGGGAGGCTCAACGAAAAGGCGCTCAAGAAGGTGGTAGGATGAAGTCTCATCTCCTCCCCGATTTCGTTGTGGAGAGGATCGAGGAGAGGTGTAACAAGTGTGGCGTTTGCGTTAAGCAATGCCCTTGGGGGGTTTACAGCTGGAACGATGACAAGACGGAAATTCTAATCGACTACACCAAGTGCGTCGGATGTCAGAGGTGCGTCGTATACTGCCCGAACAAGGCTCTGATAGTGAGACCTTATCACGGAAGCTACCGCCCGAATTCCTATTGGACGAAGGAGGTGATATCGGACATAAAGAAGCAGGCCGAGCAGGGTGGGATATTGCTCGTTGGGACTGGTAGCGATCGTCCGTATAAGGTTTACTTCGATCACATCCTTTTGAACGCCTCTCAGGTTACGAATCCTTCGATCGATCCTTTGAGGGAGCCGATGGAGCTCAGGACTTTTTTGGGCAGAAAGCCCGACAGGCTCGAGATAGAGATAAAGGACGACGACGTGGAGATAAAGACCGAACTCTATCCGAATTTAGTCGTTGAAACGCCCATACTCTTCGCAGGAATGAGCTACGGAGCTATAAGCAAAAACGCATTCTTGGCTTTGGCCATGGCGTCAAAGGAGTTCGGAACGATGTTCTGCACGGGAGAGGGGGGATTGCCCAAGGATATGAGAGAAGAGTATGGGCCGGTTGCGATAGTCCAGTGCGCGAGCGGGAGGTTTGGGGTGGATCCCGAATACTTGAACTGCGCTGCTGCTATAGAGATAAAGATCGGACAGGGAGCGAAGCCCGGCATCGGTGGACATCTGCCGGGAGAAAAGGTTACGGCTGAGATATCCGCAACGAGGATGATTCCCGAAGGAACCGACGCCCTCTCGCCAGCACCTCACCACGACATATACTCGATAGAGGATCTGTCCATGCTCATATACGCTCTTAAGGAGGCCACTAACTACGAAAAGCCCGTCTTCGTTAAGATCGCAGCTGTTCACAACGTGGCAGCGATAGCGAGCGGAATAGTTAGGGCGGGTGCGGACGTGATAGTCATAGACGGTTTCAGGGGCGGAACCGGAGCTTCGCCCAAGGTCATGAGGGATCACGTCGGAATCCCCATAGAGATGGCGATAGCGGCGGTCGATCAAAGGCTGAGGGAGGAGGGGATTAGGCACAAGTGCTCGATAATCGCGAGCGGGGGGATTAGATGTTCAGCTGACGTCGTCAAGGCCATCGCATTGGGGGCGGATGCGGTTTACATAGGAACCGCCGCTCTGATCGCCTTGGGTTGCACGATGTGCCAGAAGTGCTACACGGGCAAGTGTGCGTGGGGCATATGCACTCAGGATCCAAACTTGGCGAAGAGGTTGAATCCGAAGGAGGGGGCGAAGAGGCTCGTGAACTTGCTGAGAGCTTGGAGCTTGGAGATCAAGGACATGCTCGGTGGTATGGGTATAAACGCCATCGAAAGCCTTAGGGGGAACAGGGAGCACTTGAGGGGAATTGGCTTGGAAGAGTGGGAGCTTAAGGTTTTGGGCATCAAGGGGGCGGGAGAATGAGGTTCGTGGATTCATTCCTTGAGGGTGTCCGTCCCGTTGAGGAGCTCCTTAAATACGCGAAGATCGACGACGGAGTTGCGGAGATAGATGCGAGGGAGTTGAAACACAAGGAGCTCAACGATCTCATGAGGGAATGCGTGCTCAGAGGGGCGAGGAAGCTCATACTCAGGAACGTTTGCGGGCAGAGGTACATAGGGACGAGGCTCTACTTCAATCCGGGCGTGAAGGTCGAGATAGTGATATACGGGACGCCCGGAAACGATCTCGGCGCCTTCTTGGCCGGCCATCGCATCGTGGTTTACGGCAACGCGCAGGACGGGGTTGGAAACACCATGGACAGCGGGGAGATAATAGTTCACGGCAGGGCGGGAGATGTGGTGGCGATGGCGATGAGGGGCGGAAAGATCTTCATAAGAGATAGCGTTGGATACAGGACCGCAATCCACATGAAGGAATACATGGAGAGGGTTCCGGTGCTCGTGGTAGGGGGTAGCGCTCAGGACTTCTTGGGGGAGTACATGGCCGGAGGTAGGGTCGTTCTCTTGGGTTTGAACCTCAAAAACGGAAAGCACAAGAGCCACTACATAGGAACTGGAATGCACGGAGGTATAATATACTTGAGGGGTAGCGTGGAGAGCTATCAGCTCGGAAAGGAGGTAGGAATCGTCGAAATGGAGCAAGAGGACTGGAAATTCTTGGAAGGCGTCGTTGAGGAGTTTTGCGGACATTTCGGAAAGGAGATAAACGTCGATAAGGATGAGATACTGGGCGGAAAGTTCATGAAGCTCGTTCCGGTTACGAAGAGGCCTTACGGAAAGATCTACGCCTACTGATACCCCAGCTCCTTCAACCTTTCCTTTAAAATTTCCGCCGACCTCCTTAGGGCGTTCAATTCCTCCTCAGTGAACTCGTATTCCACTATCCTCTCGACCCCACCTCTACCGAGTATCACCGGAACTCCCACAGCCACGTCGCTTATGCCAAACTCCCCCTGCAGAACCACGCTCGTTGGTATCTCCTCCTTAGTGTCCTCCAAAACCGCCCTGACCATTCTGTATATGCAAACGGCCGGCCCGTATACGGTGGCACCCTTCCTCTTGATGACCTCAGCTGCTACGAACCTCGCCTCCTCAACGGCCTTGTCCAAATCCACGTCTCCTTCGACCTCCGCGACGCTCTTCGGTAGAAACATCGAATCGCCGTGTTCACCCATCATGAAGACCTTCCTCGGCTTCCCACCCAAAGCAACGATCCTCTCCTTGAGCCTTGCGGTGTCGAGCAGGTTGCCCATTCCGAAGACCTCGTTTCTCCGCTTCCCGGTTTCCCTCCACATAACGTACGTCATTACGTCCATGGGGTTCGTCACCACGAGAACCTTGCTCTCGGGCGAGTGCTCCATTATCTTCTTCGCAACCCCCTTTATTATCTCGGCGTTCTTCGTCGCCAGATCGAGCCTGCTCATCCCCGGTTTCCTCGCCAACCCGGCGGTGACTACTATTATATCGCTACCCTCCAGCAGTCCAAAATCGGTTCCCCCCCTCACCTTGGGATACTTGTCCAGCGCCGACGCTGCATGTGCTAAGTCCATAGCCTCCCCGACGGCCAAATCCTCAACGATGTCAACGAGAACTACCTCGTCCAAATCCAAGTGCTGGATGCACGTGAACGCCGAAGCGGAACCGACCCTTCCCGCTCCTACGAAACCGATCTTCATGGACTTGGCTTGAACGTCGCAATAAATAAAAATTACCAGAACCAGAAGGCCATTCCACCTTCCATGACCTTAACGTCCTTGAAACCGAATCCCTCCAAGATCCTCTGGGCGTCGTAGGCTCTGCTTCCTATCTGGCATAATATTACGATCTCCTTGTCCTTCGGAATCTTGTCGACGTTCTCCCTCAACTCCTCGAGCGGTATCCTAAGCAACCTCGGATCTTCTATCCTCTTGAACTTCCTGAACTCCTCTTCACTTCTTATGTCGAGCAAAACGAAATCGTCTCCCCTCTCCAACTTCTCCTTCACCTCGAAACTTGAGATGGTCTTATACAATCCGTCCCTCTTGTTCCTCGCAACGTTCGCGGCGTGGATGAGGGTGTCGATGGCGGTGGAGTAGGGCGGAGCGTACGCCAAGTCGAAGCTCGCCAAATCG
>CAZQJR010000090.1:0-11180 GCA_964592825.1 uncultured archaeon
TCCCTGTCGAACTCCTTTCTCGATCCCGTGCAGTCCAACGCCACGTGAACCTCGTAACCCTCTTCGAGCATGTCGAGGGCTGTTTGGAGCACGCATATGTGGGTTTCTATGCCCGTAAGCACGCACCTCTCGAAACCCTCAACCGCCTTCCTGAACTCCTCCTCACCCCAACAGCTGAAGCTCACCTTCTCGATCGGTTCGACATCGACGAGCTCTCTTATATCCCTTACAGTCGCCCCAAGCTTCCTCTGCTCCGTAACGACGATCGGAATGCCGGAGATCTTGCAGAACTCGACGAGCTTTTTGGTGTTTTTGATTATACCCTCTATGCCGACGATGTGCGGTGCCAGCTTCTCCTGAAGGTCGATCACGACGAGAACCGTACTCATCGACCAAAATAGGGTCGTTCGCAATTAAAAATTTTTTAAGAAAGCGGAAGAACCTTTCCTCCGTAAACGGTGTTCACGAGCTCCGCCATGGCTATGTACCAAGCGAGCAGACCCGTGACGAATATCTCAGCCCCAACTGGCTTGGGAGGAACCATTCCTAAGGGCAGAGCGATCAGCAGTCCGAAGGCGACCCAAAGCAGAAAGAACAGCGCCGCGAGGAACTTCCCCACTCTGAACGACGCTATCAGGAAGGCGAAGGTGAACAGGAACCACATCAGCGCGAAGCCCGCGTTTGCCATCGCTCCGACCTTTATTCCGAACATCGGCAGCAGTACGTCCTTTATGAATACCGCCCACCAGAACGCTCCGTAGGACATGAACGCAGATCCCCCGAATATGCTACCCTTTCTCATGTCTATGATTCCCGCTATGAACTGCGCCGTGCCTCCGAAGGCCAACGCGAGGGCGAGCGTCGGGCCGGGTCCCCAGAATCCCATCACCATGAGTCCGGTCGCCATAGTCGTCAGAGCGAATCCCATCAAACCCACCACAGCCGGGTTCGCCCAATCCCTCTCCATTCCTCACACCTCCATACTCCCAGCTAACCCCGTAACTTTTTTTCAAAACTCGAAATAATAAAATTAAAAAATTATTGTCTTTCCATGGCCTTCTTTATCTCCTCGTAAGCCTTCTTCGCCTCCTCAACCGCCTTCGGATCCTCCAAAGTAGTTACGTCGCCCAACGGCTGTCCCGAAAGCACCGCCCTCAGAACCCTCCTCATTATCTTACCGCTCCTCGTCTTGGGCAACTTGTCGACGAATATTATGTCGTCGGGAACCGCTATAGGCCCGATCGTCTTCCTCACCCAGTCCTTGAGCTCCTTCTTGAGCTCCACGGACGGCTCGTATCCTTCCTTGAGCACGACGAACGCGACGGGCACCTCACCCTTTATGTCGTGTGGCTTTCCTATCACCGCAGCCTCGCTCACAGCTTTATGGGCCACGAGAGCGCTTTCCACCTCTGCGGTTCCAAGCCTGTGACCGCTCACGTTCAGGACATCGTCGATTCTACCCATTATCCAGAAGTATCCGTCCTCATCGATCCTCGCACCGTCACCGGTGAAGTAAACCAACTTACCCGGGAACGCGCTCCAGTATGTCTTGATGTACCTGTCCGGATCGCCCCAGAGGGTTCTGAGCATCGAAGGCCATGGGCGGGTAATCACCAACTTTCCACCAACGTTCGGTGGACATGGGTTGCCGTCATCATCCCAAACTTCTGCCTTTATTCCGGGGAACGGCTTCGTTGCGGAACCGGGCTTGAGCTTCGTAACCCCCGGAAGTGGCGTAATCAGATGCATTCCGGTTTCGGTCTGCCACCACGTGTCCACTATCGGGCACCTCTCCCCTCCGATGACCCTGTAGAACCACTTCCAAGCTTCTGGGTTTATCGGCTCTCCGACGGTTCCGAGCAACCTCAGACTGCTGAGGTCGTGCTTCTTCGGCCATTCCTCCCCAAGCCTCATGAAGTACCTAATGGCGGTTGGGGCGGTGTAGAATATCGTAACGCCGAACCTCTCTATTATGCTCCACCACCTGTCCGGCTGTGGGTAGTCTGGAGCTCCCTCGTACATCAGAACGGTTGCACCGTTGCTCAAAGGCCCGTAAACCACGTAGCTGTGACCGGTTATCCAGCCAATGTCCGCTGTGCACCAGTATATGTCCTCGTCCTTTATGTCGAACACCCACTTCGTCGTTATGTGGGTTCCGACGTTGTAACCACCGTGGACATGTAAAACACCCTTCGGCTTGCCCGTAGTTCCGGAAGTGTAGAGTATGAACAACGGATCTTCGGAATCCATAACTTCCGGCTCGCACTTCCACGATACCCCATATTGGATGTCGTGCCACCACAGATCCCTGCCCTCCTGCATGTTCACATCCATTCCAAGCCTGTTGTAAACGACAACGTACTCCACGCTCGGAGCGTCCTCCAAAGCGTCGTCAACTATCTTCTTGGTCTCAACGACCTTACCCCTCCTGTAGAATCCGTCCATCGTTATTACGACTTTAGCTTGAGCGTCGTTTATCCTGTCCCTCAAAGCAGTAGCCGAGAAACCGCCGAAGACTACGCTGTGGATGGCACCGATCCTCGCACATGCGAGCATGGCAACGACGAGCTCCGGAACCATTCCCATGTAGATCGTAACCCTGTCTCCCTTCTTTACTCCCAAGCTCTTCAAGGCGTTTGCGAACCTACAAACCCTCCTGTAAAGCTCGTAATACGTTAGAACCCTCCTCTCGTTCTCCGGCTCACCCTGCCAGATGATTGCAGCTTTGTTCTTCCTCCACGTCTTAACGTGCCTGTCCAAACAGTTGTGGGTTATGTTGATCTTTCCCCCGATGAACCACTTGTAAAACGGTGCGTTGCTGTCGTCGAGAACCTTCTTGTAGGGCTCGAACCACTCTATCTCCGTCCTCGCGATCTCGTCCCAAAAGGCGAGCCAGTCCTTCTCCGCCTTCTCGTAAACGGACTCGTCCTTAATCCAAGCCTGCTTTTTGAACTCCTCCGGAGGCTCGTAGACCTCCTCGACCTTCATCAAGGATTCGATCGTCTTCGAATCGGTCACGCCCAACACCTCCACCTTGCTTCCAAACTAAATCGACACTATTTAAGTATTCCCACGTCGATCGACGATTTCCTCATCCTCTTTCGTTAGGATTAGATTTCAGGGGAGATCGGTCAGTTTTAATATTTACGGATTTTTCCGTGCTTTGCTTTGATCAAGCAAGGATTTCCTAAGAGAAAATAATGATCGATCAAATTTCTAATAATTAAAAATTAAAGTCGTTACTTCCAGCTCTCCTTGACCTCCCTCTTCGTCGGAATCCTGTTCCTATAGGGGCAGTCCTTCGGACGGGCTTCGTTCTCCGGGCACAAGCCCAAATTATAACCCCTGCACCCGATGTTCTCGAAGATCTCCGGATAAATCTTCACCACTATGTCGTATATCTTCTGGGCGAGTTCCCTTATCTCTGGAGCGGCTCTCTTGCAAAGCCTCAGGCCGAGGAAGTTTATGAGACTCCTCGCGTTTATCGTCCAAACGTAAGTGCAGTGGGTCGCCATTGGAAGGACATAACGGGACGCCTCCAAAGCTTCGGCCTTGGAATATCCCTTTTCGAGCATCCTATCGTAGATCCTCGCGTAGTGCTTCCTCGCGGATTCCATCGCCTCCTTGAACATCTCAACGAGCTCCTCGTCCCCCTCTATCGTAGGAGGGATCACGTATCCGAAATCCTTCTCCAAGTTGTACCTCGTGCTCCTCGCGGTGTGGCTCGCTATCCTGTGCTCCAACAACTCCCTGCTTATCGCCACGCTCATTCCGGATATCTCGAAAGTGAAGTAGATGTGCTCTATCGCGCTCGTGTAGTCGTTCTCGACTACCATCCTAACTATCTCCTCATCGCTCAATCCTTCGGGAATTCCGCTGACCCTACAACCGTGGGCAACGAGCTTCACTCCGTCGGGCGTATACCTCAAAAGTTTGACCTCCACCATTCAAACCTCCTCCTCACCGTCGCATCTAACCAAGACCTTAGGAACGAAGGCCTTAGCGATCCTTCCCAGTTCGAGTAGATAAGATTTGGGAAAGGGCTCCACTTGCTTTAAGCTATCATCCAGCACATCCTCGTTCCTGAACTGCTGAAGGACGTACCTCTCAACCCCGAATTCCGAAAGTATCCTCGCGATGCCCTCTACCTCCCTTCTATCGACTATCGTCGGCACAACGGTGGTTCTTATCTCGTATTCCACTCCCGAATCGGTCAGAATCCTCAGGGATTCGAGCACCCTTTCGGCGGAATCCTCCCTTCCCGTAAGCTCGGCGTAGGATTCAGGAAGGGTTTTGAAGTCCATTGCGACGTAATCGATCACGTCCAAGACTTTTTCGAGCTTTTCAGGGTAATAGCCGTTCGTGTCAAGCTTAACCGCCAATCCCAAGTCCTTCAACCTCTTCACGAGCTCGGTCAGTTCGTCCAAGTTCTGAGCCAACGGCTCTCCGCCCGTAAAACATACTCCGTCGATCAGAAAATTCCTCTTGACCTCCGCAACGATCTCCTCGACGCTCACGTTCATTCCACCGGTTAAAAGGCGGTAGTTCTGACAGTACGGGCATCTGAACGGGCATCCGGCGAAGAATATCACGGAGCAAAGCTTCCCGGGAAAATCGACCGTCGAGAGATCCAAGATTCCGCCCCAGAGCATGATATCACTTCATGAGCTTCAAAATCTCCTCCTTCAGCTGTTCTTTCGTGGGCACCTCCCCCCTAAAAAGAACCTCCTCACCGAAGGCTATTGAAGGCGTCGAAGCCACGTTGAACTGCAGAGCGGTTATGAGGTCTTTCTCCACGTCTATCTCCTCGTATTCGAGCCCAAGTTCCTCGGCAACCTCCTTCGCTATGGCCTTAGCGTTTGGGCACTGCGGACAGTCCTTTTTGGTGAACACTATGAGTTTCATGATCCAGCGTAGGTCGGAGGGTTTATATGGGGTTCCACTCGTAGGTAAAGCGAAACGTATATGAAACGTCTCGTGATCGCTATGAAGCTCCACAAGTCCAAAGGTCAGCACGTGCTCGTTGACGGGAGGTATCTGAGGAAGATAGTAAGCTACGCCGAGCTAAGCTTCGACGACGTCGTGCTCGAAGTGGGATGCGGAACGGGGAGGCTCACGAAATTCCTCCTAAGGAGCGTTGAGAAGGTTTACGGAATCGAAGTGGACGAGAGGATGGTCGATTACCTGAGGAAGAGGTTCGAGCACGAGATAAAAGCTGGAAGGTTCGTTCTAATTCACGGCGACGCCCTTAAAGTGAATTTCCCGGAGTTCGACAAGTTCGTTGCGAACATACCTTACCAGATCTCGTCCCCGCTCACGTTCAAACTGCTGAAGCACGACTTCGAACTTGCGGTGGTTACGTATCAGAGGGAGTTCGCGGAGAGGCTCGTAGCTAAGCCCGGAAGTAAGAAGTATGGAAGGCTCAGCGTCGTTGCGAGGGCTTACTGCAGGGCGGAGATATTGGACAGGATTCCTCCAACCGCCTTTAAGCCTAAGCCCAAGGTTGAGTCGGCGATAGTTCGAATAATACCGGAACCAGAAGTGAAGGTTAAAAATTTGGATCTCTTCGAAGATTTGGTCAGGTTCGCGTTCTCTCGGCGGAGGAAGATGTTCGGCAAAATTATAGAGGAGTGGAGCAAGGAGAAGGATTTGAAGGTCGAGGTTCCGGAGGGGCTGAGGAAGAAGAGACCCGAGGAGATCCCGCCGGAAGTCTATGCGGAAATCGCGGATTCCGTGGAATAGAAATGGGAGCGTTCGATGATGGAGGTTTATCCTCCGCAGGAGGATTCGGAACTTCTGCTGGAGGTCGCCCTTAAGGAGGTCAAGCCCGAAGATGAGGTTTTGGAGGTTGGAGTGGGTAGCGGTTACGTTTCCGAAAGGCTAAAGGACAAGTGCAGGTTTTTGCTCGCAACGGACATATCCCCTTACGCCGTTAAAGAGGCGAAGAAGAAAGGAATAGAGGTCATTAGAACCGATCTCGTTTCGGGAATAAGGAAGAGGTTCTCTCTCGTCCTCTTTAACCCTCCCTATCTGGAGCTGAGCGAAGAGGAGAAGACGGGAGATTGGCTTGAGAAGGCCTTGGACGGGGGAAAGCGTGGAATAGAGGTGATGGTTCGGTTCTTGGATTGCGTTAGAGATGTTCTCGCCAAAGACGGAAGAATAATCCTGATCGTCTCATCTTTCAACGTTCCGCACATATTCGAGGAAATCGAAAAAAGGGGATTCGATTTTGAGATCGTTGCTGAGCGACCGCTATTCTTCGAGAAGCTTTATGCCCTCAGGATAACCTCCTCTCGAGATCGATGACCCTCTTCAGCGTTAGCAGAAAGAGGGCGAGGACTATAAGCATCACCGCCATCGACGCCATGAACACCGCCATGTAGTCGGTCATGATATGCGCTTGAAGTCGGGAAGATTTAGACCTTTCGATTTGGAACGTCATCTTAGCTCAGCATGATGGAATCTCCAATACTATTGGCTTTCAAACCTATCATCTCAATCTCTCGCTTGCTATAATTCCGTGGAAAAGGGTCGATAATCTGCGGGCTATCGGCGCCAAGATATCCACTTGTCGATGTAGCCGATCGGCGTGATCAACCCGTGCCTGAACCTCATACCGTCCACCGTGATCCATTCATAGCTTTTGACCGTCTTGTAGACGAAGGGGATTTCGATGGTTCTGTTAACGGGAGTTCCGTTAACGTCGAACTCGAACCTAACCAACGCAGAGCTCAGATTTTCCCTCAAGATCTCCCAGCTTACGATCCTCAACCCTCCCAGCTCGTCCAAGCTGTGATTCATCCTGATCCTTTCGGAGTAAAATCCGTAGGCTTTCGTCCAATTTTTCTCGTTTAGGGCTTCAACGAACTCGCCGATGTCCGGCGGAACTGGAATCGTTGGAGAGGGAGGTGGAAGGGGCTTGGTCAGGCATCTTGCGGAGAGGTTTGCGAAGATCAGAACGTAGAAGATCTCGTCGTCGAGCTGGAAGACGTTTCTGATCATCGTGCTTGAGACGTTGTAATACCTGACGACGGGCTTCGAGCCGAAGCAGTCCGTGGCCAAACACCTGCCATCTTCGATAAGCCCGAGCGTCGAAACGCTGAGGTTCCCGAAGCTTACGTTGACCAAAACAAACCTGAGATTTCTCCATCCGTATACCTCGTATCTCACGTTCGCATCGTTTATCCGCTCGTTCCACTCGGAAAGCTTGACGAGCTTCGGCGACACCTCCCGGCCTTTTACTACGTAGAGAAGCCTACCGTTCTTTTCGAGCAGGTAACCCGAATCCGTTGGAATAACTATATTCCAACTGACGTTTTTGTAGCGATAAAGCTTCTCCAAACTCTCGTTTTCCTTCAAACCGCTTTGAACGCTCACTTGGGATGGAAACAGCGCAAAAAAGGCAACGATCGATATTATGGCAATACCGGCGATTATCCACCATCTCATACCACTACAACCCTCCAACGTATACCACCGTTCTCGATGAAGAATCGGATGGTCATCCAAGGGTGAACCCTAAACTCGTGCGAGATGGTGCGGTTTTCCGTCGAAACTACGAAAGTGTATCTTCCGCCCGCCCAAGTGATGAGCGTGAACGTGGGCTCGGGATACCATCCAAATCCCCTTCCATAGCTCACACGGCTTTTGGGCTTTAGCAGGTAGCTCACGTTCAAAACCTCTTTCCTTCCTTCCAATATCACGATTCTAACTTCGTGCGGTTTCAAATCCTTATTACGGATCTCGAAGAGGGGGAGGGGTTTACCAACGAGCGCTACGGGAAAAACGTATCCGAAGGCAAGATACAGCACGATTATCGATGCTCCGATCGCTATCGGGAGCTTAAGCCTCATGAAAAACATAGGAATTTTTATCTTAAAAACGTTCTGACTATATTTTGAAAATTATAGTAATCCTACGATGTCAGAGAGCACCGATCTTGCTCGCGAGCTTAGCCAGCACCTCTTTCCTCTTCGCGGGAATGAACTTTATCGATCCCACCACCAAATGCCCTCCTCCTTCCACCCCAGCACCCGGCACCTCCTCCTGCAACTCCCTTACGAACCTCGGAATGTCCAGTTCGACTCCCTCGCTCCTTATGACCGCGAAGTCCGGGCCGTAACCTATCGTCACGATCTTCGGATACCTCTGCTTCAGCCTGTCGTGCACTTCCCCGGTCAGCTTGCCCGGTGGGGGGAAAGTGAACTTCTTCGCGTAGTTCTCAACGTCCACGGCTGCGAGCACGACGCCGTTTGGCAGTTCTTGAATCTTGACCCCTTGCATCGCTGTCTCGACCTGTGCCTCTATCGCCTCTTTCGCGTAGCTCGATAGCATCTCCACCAACCTCTTCTGCCTGTCCTTCCTTCCAAAACCTAAGATCTCGTGCATTATGTACGAGGACGGACGATACCTCAGATGGAATCCTTCGTATTCCAAAGCAAGTCCGATGTCGTATAGCTCCTCCCTGCTCACCCCGCTGAGCTCTATGTATTTCTCAACCTCCCCCTCTGCTCTATCTCCAACGACCGAAACCGCAGCGAGCAGGGTGAGATCTCCTACGTCCGGATTTACCATCCTCGCTATTTCCGTGCATAGGACTCCGGAGGTGTAGTTGCTGTCCCCCCCAACCTTGTATGGATTGACGTGGTAAAGTAGATACCTGTCCACCTCCTCGTCGGGGAAGTGGTGGTCGATCGTTATCACATCCGCCCCGAAGGCCAAGAATTGCCTTATCGCCGGAACGTCCTCACAGCCGGATCCGTTATCGACCAAAACGACGAGCGGAATCTTGTCTCCATGCCTGTCCATATCTTCAAGAGCCTCGTCCAAATCCTTCACGACATCCTCGAGCTCGTAGAACGGAGCTCTCGAAACCTTCCTCTTCACGAGATAGTATTTGGCCTCGGGATCCGCGTGGATCTTCTCGACCAGATCCACCAGAGCGACTTCGAGCGCCACCCCTCCACAAACACCGTCCGCATCCCAGTGGTGCCTTATTATTATCGGCCTCGATTCGAACACCGCCTTTCTGAGCTCCTTGGCAACCGCCATCATCTCCTCCTTAAGCGCGTTCAGAACCTCGCTCTCTATCAGAAATCCCCTGAATATCGGCTCGCTCCTCTTCTCCAACTCCTTCTGGATGAGCCTTTGTATCTCGTAGGCTTCCTCGCCGAGCAGTCTCTCCATCTCCAAGACTTCTATGAACGGCTTAGTTTCCCTCTTCTTCACTATGCCTATGACCGTGACTATGTCATCGACGTGGATCTCGGGATACGCTCTGTCCCCACCTTCGAAAGCGGCGCAATTCACACTTCCAGTTTCGTCCATTACAGTGAAGATCGTCGGCCCACCGGTTTCCTTTATGTGAGTGACCTTTCCCCTAATCTGAACCATCTTGCCGACGAGTTGCTCGAGCCGATCTATCTTGACGAGAGGAACCTCCTTGGAAACCTCCACCACCGCGTAGTCTTCCATGCTCTGCGGGACGAGGTCTATTTCACCCGTAGGCCTTATGTTCGTTATCTTAACTAAAACGGTGTCGTCCTCCTTCAGCTTGGCGTCGCCCAAATTCTTTCTGTGTATGAGCCCCCTCAGCCTCTTGTTAAGTTGGACAAAAACGCCTATGTCCGTTACCGCGGACACCTTCCCGACGTAAACCCTGTTGAGCCTGAGATCCTCTATTCCACAGCTGTTCCTAAGCTGATACGCGTGAGGCTTTCTTCTGCAGTTCGGACAGAGGTCGTGGTTGCCTACGACTTTAGCCCCGCATATCTTGCACTTCCCCGCTTTCCCCGTTCCTCCGCAGACCTTGCAAACTTCGAGCCTCTTGACCTTACCCGTTCCCCTGCAGACTCCGCAGACTCCCTTCATGAACATCTCCAGCTGTTCCTTCGATAGCTCGGCGGTTATCTTCGGGTCGAAGCTCTTGGCTTTCCCCGTTCCTCCGCAGACCTTACAGGTCTCTTCAACTTCAACGTAACCCTTGCCACCACAGGCGTCGCATATCATCGTCGATCGTTGGTTGTATGGATAAAAACACTTACGTGTGCAATTCCTTCTCGTCCGCTTTCATAATCGCCAAGAAAATGTTCGCCTTCAAAGTCATCTCGAAGTACTTCTTATCGGGCTCCAAAACCGCGAACTTCTTCGGAATGGGGATCATCAGGACGTCCCCACAACAGTAGCTGTATTTGCCCTCCCTGTCTATTACTATGTCGACGTCCATCGGGTTGTCCCTCGTAAGGGCTACGTAAACCGTGCAATCCCTGTTTTCCTTCACCAACTTCATCAGATCCTCGATCTTGTATTTGGATACCAGTTCACCGAATATCCTATTAACGAGTTCGTGTTGGTGCGGATCTTCAAGCTCGCATCTATTCATCTCACACGCAAGTTAGACGACCCCAAAATAAAGGTTTCCGTTCGACCTCCAATTATCGAAAATTAAAATTTATATATTAATCAGAAACACAGATGTTTATGACCGCCTCCGCTATGTCCGCGGAGTAGGCGGCGATTCTGAACAGGCTGTCTATTATCGACTTCATACAGAGGGCGTCGCTGACGCTCTGAACGAGAAACCTCCTGTAGAGCTCATCTTCGAGCTCCGATATTCTTCCGAACTCGTCCAGAACGAAGTCGGCCAAGTTCACGTCCTCCCTCAAAAACGCTACGTTGGAAGTTTTCAGGAGATCCTGAACGTCCCTAACGGTATCGCATAGCTCCGGAACGGGTTTTCCCAGCTTCAAGAGGCTCTCGGACATGTTGGCGATGTGATCCGCTATCCTCTCGAACGCCCTAACGACGGTTCTGTACTCCAAAGCCTTCGTCGTCTGAAGCTCCGAAGATCCGCACCTCCTCACGACCGACTTAAGCTGTCTCAGAACGAGGAAGTGCAGCCTGTCCACCTCCTCCTCCCTGACCTGAAGGGAGCTACACACGTATCTGTCCAAGCTCCTCAAGGCCGTGCAGAAGTCGGAGAGCATCGTTATGCATATGTTTCCCATCTTCTCTATGATGTCCTTCGGTCTGTAACGGGTGTCGTCCAAGAAAATCTCGAGCACGATCTCCTTACCCAAGTCCTCTATGACTTCGGCGCCAATCAGTATGTCGGACGCGAGCGCTATTGCCCTCCTGTGCTCCTCCGTGTACACCTTGACCTTGAGAGAGTCGTATCCGGC
>CAZQJR010000091.1:0-2916 GCA_964592825.1 uncultured archaeon
ATCTCCTTTCCATCCTCCTTGCTGAGCTCACCGCTCGCTATGTACGATCCTATGTAGGGGTAGATCACGTTGTCGAGCTCCCACTCCACCCTCTTCGGATCCGTCCCCTTCAAACCCTCGAAGTATTCCCTGAGAGCCCTCATGATCTCCTCCTTGAGCATGTTCTTCGGAGCTCAGGAAAGCTTATCTATCATTCGATCGAACCTTCCATATCGATGAAGGTCTACGTCATAGATTCGAGCGTCATATTCCTCAGGAAGGCGCATTACGATTTTATGATAACGATTCCAGAGGTAGTTGACGAGATAAAGGATGAGAAGTCCAAGTTCTACTTCTCCCTACTCGATATTAGGGTGGAGGAGCCCACGGAGGAGAGCGTTAGAGAGGTCGAAGAGGTTGCGAGGAGGACGGGGGACATACACAAGCTGTCCAAGACGGATCTGAAGCTTTTGGCCAAAACGCTCGACGAGGTCAAGGAGGGGAGGGAAGTGGTGCTCGTTACCGACGATTACTCCATCCAGAACGTGGCGATGGAGTTGGGGTTGAGGATAGAGAACATAATCCAGCCGACGATATCCAAAGCATTTAAATGGGTTAAGGTATGTAGGGGATGTGGAAGGAAGATCGAAGGGGACGTGTGTCCCGTTTGCGGAAGTGAGGCGGTGGTAAGGAGGGTTAAGAAGTGATTGAGGATCTCATCGAGAAGGCAAAGAAGTTGAAGGAGAAGGGGCTCACAACGGGAGAGATCGCAGCGGAGCTAAACGTTTCTAAGGAAACTGCCATGTGGCTTCTGGCCAAGGCCAAGAGGGAAGAGGCGCCGTCCGACGTTTACGTCGATCTGAAGAACATCGCGAGCCCGTTCAGGATGAGGTGTATGGCGAGCGCGATGACGGAAATGATATGCGACGCCGTGGACGAAAGACCAGAGGTGGTCGTAGGCATAGCGACGAGCGGAATACCCATAGCCACCCTCGTGGCAGAGGAGTTGGATGCGGACCTAAGCATGTACTATCCCAAGAAGCTCAGGTGGGAGGAAAAGGCGCAGAGGGTGGGAGGTCACTTCAGCGAGAACTTCGCCAAGGTGGATGGTAAGAGGTGCGTCATAGTGGACAACGTAATTACCACCGGAAACACGATTAAGGAAACGGCGGAACAAATAAGAAGGAGGGAGGGGAAGGTTCTCTGCGCAGCGGTGATAATAGACAAGAAGGGGTTAGAGGAGATGGAAGGTTTTCCCGTGCTGAGTCTGTTCAAGATAGTGAGACTTTAGACGTCTGCATTCTCATACCCACGCTCAACGAGGAGAAGAGCATAGGGGAGGTCATAGAGGGGTTCAAGAGGCTGGGATTCGAAAATATACTCGTAATCGACGGGCACAGCACAGACAGAACGGTTGAGATAGCGAAGAGCAAGGGAGCGAGGGTCGTTCTTCAGAGCGGAAAGGGCAAGGGACAGGCGATAGCGGAGGCCTTTCAGATTTTGGACGACGAGATAGTGGTCATGGTCGACGGCGACGGCACCTACGTGCCGGAGGACGTATTCAAGTTGCTCGAGCCCATACGGAGTGGCAGGGCGGAGCACGTTATAGGAAACAGACTTATAAACTTCGAAAAGGGTGCCTTCACCAAGCTGAACCTCGTAGGAAACAAGATCCTTAACTTCATATTTAGAATGATGTACGGTGTCGAGCTCCACGACATCCTTTCGGGATATAGAGCGTTGACGAAGGACGTTTACAAGAGCGTAGAATTAAAAAAGCCGGGATTCGAAATAGAGACGGAATTGACGGTCGAAACGCTCGCAAAGGGGTTCAGGATCGTCGAGGTTCCGGTGAGGTATAGAAGGAGAGCGGGAAGGACGAAGCTAAAACCGATAAGGGACGGTTTCAGGATAGCCCTTACGATATACGAGCTCTTGAAGAGGTACAGTCCGGGAAGGTACTTCTACTTCTCAGGAATGATGCTCGTGCTGGCGGGAGTGATCGTGGGAGTCAAGGTCGTCTTGGACTGGTTCCACCACGTCACCCACTACCTCATGGCGACGCTCACCGCTCTTCTCATCATAGCGGGTCTTCAGATTACGATTTTGGGCGTTCTAAGCGATTTCGTTTTCAGGAGTAACGCTCAGCTTAGAAGGGAGCTCATGGAGTTGAAGAGGAGGTTGAATCGGTAATGTTTTAATCCCCCACCATCCACGATCGCATGTGGACTCCCAAGAAGATAGAGGAGCTATTTCACGAGGACTTGCACGAGTTGGGAATTAAGGCCAATTCCATGAACGACGGAATAGTCACCTTCGTCGTGAACAGGCACATAAACTACACGAACGTTTGCGTCTCCAAGTGTCCGCTCTGCGCTTTTCACAGGAACAAGGGAGATCCCGACGCTTACCTAATGAGCGTCGAAGACGTGCTCAAGAAGGTGGAGGAGGCGGTGAGGCTCGGAGCCAAGGAGTTGCACATCGTCGGCTCCCACAATCCGGAGGTGACGGTGGAGTACTTCGAGGAGATGTTCTCGGAGATAAGGCGTAGGTTTCCGAACGTAGTGATAAAGGCGTTGACTGCAACGGAAGTTCATTTCTTGGCTAAGAAGGAGAAGATGAGCGTTAGGGAAGTTCTGAGCAGACTGAAAGATGCGGGACTGATGGCGATGCCCGGCGGTGGTGCGGAGATCCTCGTGGATAGTATAAGGAGAAAGATTTGTCCGAACAAGGCTAAGGCGGATGAGTGGTTGAAGGTTATGGAGATCGCGCACGGGATGGGGATAAAAAGCAACGCCACCATGCTCTTCGGGCACATAGAAAGCTACAGGCATAGGGCGATCCACCTATACAAGCTCTGGAAGCTTCAGGAGAAGACCCACGGCTTCTTGGCCTTCATCCCCCTTCTCTTCCATCCCAAGAACACGAAGCTTGAGG
>CAZQJR010000092.1:0-2119 GCA_964592825.1 uncultured archaeon
CGCCATTTAAAATGGAGATGCAACAGCTCGCGATAGTAAACGCGGTAGTAAGGATTTTGAGGAAGGCGGGATTCGTAGTTACGGACTTGGTCGAGACGAAGCCGAGATGTTTCGACATAGTCGCGAGGAGAGACGACACCATCCTCCTCCTCAAGGTGCTCTACAACATCGACTCCCTAAAGCCCGAGATGGCGGAGGAGATGAAGGTGGTTGCGAAGTTGCTCAAGGCCAGCCCCATAGTGGTCGGGGAAAGGTTCAAGTTCGATTACCTCGAAAGGGGGGTCGTTTACAACAGGCACGGACTGCCGGTCATAAATACCGCCACCTTTTACGATTTCGTCGTCGAGGGCATAGCTCCCATGGTATACTCCGCCCCGGGCGGTTATTACGTGAAGTTGGACAGCGAGAAGATGAGGGAGATGAGGGAAAAGCTCGGCATATCCTTGGGGGAGATGGCGAAGCTCTTGGGAGTTTCGAGGAGAACCGTGAAGAAGTACGAGGAGGGAATAGACACTACCGTTGAGACCGCTCTGAAGATAGAGGAGATCTTAGGGACGTACGTGATAAAGGCGATAGACATACTGAACTTCGTGAAGGATGAGGACGTGAAGGAGAAGGAAATGAAGTTCAGCGGGGAGGAGGCGGAGATAATAGAGCAGTTGAGGGTGATAGGGATCAAGGTTTATCCGATAAAGCACGCCCCGTTCGATGTGGTTTCGAAGGCGGACGACGAGAAGATCCTGACAGGAGTCAGGCAGGTCAGGGAGATAGACAAGAGGGCTTCGATCTTGGGAAGGATCTCGGAGGTGCTCTCAACCAAGGCCGCCTACATAGTGGAGAAAAAGGTTAAAACAGACGTGAACTCCGTAGTCTTCGTAATGAAGGACGAGTTAGAGTGCGTTAGCTCCGCAAAGGACTTCGTGTCCCTTCTTCAGGAGAAGCTGTCCTCTTCGAAGAACTGAAATCTAACGAATTGTGGGTTACATATAATCTTGAAATCTACCGAAAGTTTTATATAGAACTTTTCTCCTACCCTTTTGCAGGGGTGATGGGTCATGGCGACGTTGCAGGGGACTCCGATTCTGATCCTTAAGGAAGGAACGCAGAGGACCGTAGGGAGAGACGCGCAGAGAATGAACATAATGGCTGCGAGAGTTATCGCAGAGGCCGTAAGAACGACTTTAGGCCCGAGAGGTATGGACAAAATGCTCGTAGACAGCTTGGGTGATGTGGTCATTACGAACGACGGTGTCACGATCCTCAAGGAGATGGACGTAGAGCATCCGGCTGCGAAGATGATCATTGAAGTCGCCAAAACTCAGGAGAACGAGGTCGGAGACGGAACCACCACTGCAGTCGTTCTGGCTGGAGAACTGCTCAAGAAGGCTGAGGAGTTGCTCGACCAAGACATCCACCCGACGGTGATAGCGAGGGGTTACAGATTGGCTTGCGAGAAGGCCATGGAGATTCTCGACAGCATAGCGATCAGCATAGACATCGAGGACGATGAGATACTGAAGAAGGTCGCAGCTACGGCAATAACGGGCAAGCACGCGGAGTATGCTGTAGAGCACTTGGCCAACTTGGTCGTTCAGGCGATCAAGAAGGTTGCTGAAAAGACCGATTCCGGTTACAAGGTCGACGAGGACAACATAAAGCTCGAGAAGAAGCACGGCGGTGGAGTGGAGGATACGGAGCTCATCGATGGCATAGTCATCGACAAGGAGGTCGTTCATCCGGGAATGCCGAAGAGGGTTAAGAACGCGAAGATAGCGGTGCTCAAGGCCGCTCTCGAAGTTAAGGAGACCGAAATCGATGCAGAGATAAACATAACCGATCCTGAGATGGTTCAGAGGTTCATCGAGCAGGAGGAGAGGATGATAAAGGAGATGGTGGACAAGATCGTCGAAGCTGGAGCGAACGTGGTGTTCTGCCAGAAGGGTATCGACGACTTGGCCCAGTACTACTTGGCTAAGGCAGGTGTATTGGCCGTCAGGAGGGTGAAGCAGAGCGACATCGAGAAACTTGCAAAGGCGACCGGGGCTAAGATCGTAACGGACATAAGGGACATCAAGCCCGAAGACTTAGGTGAGGCAGAGCTCGTGGAGGAGAGGAAGGT
>CAZQJR010000093.1:0-3473 GCA_964592825.1 uncultured archaeon
CTGTCCGGTATTCCCATCCCCAACTCGGAAGTCGCGGTTTCGGCCGCTCCGAGCATCGTCGCGGTCATGGCAGCGAACGCGTCCGCGTTCACGTTGGGTGAAAGATCCGCCGCTATGAGCAATCCGTCCCTCGAAACTATCGCAGAGGCTAAGATGTCGCCAACATCCTTAAGATCCTTCAAAACCTTCTCGAGCCTCTCCCTCAGACTCGCCATAACCCTCACCTATCAAAAGCCTTATCAGCGCGTCCAAAACCTCGTAAACACCAACACCCTTGGTAGCGACGGTGGGTATTATCGGAACGGTATCTGGAAGGTTCATCAGCCTCCTTATCTCCTCGGGCTTAAGGGCGTTGGGCAAATCCTGCTTGTTCGCAGCTATAACGTATGGAAGCCCAAAGCGTGTAGTCTTTTCAAGCAACTGCTTCGCCCTCGGGAAAGTTTCCGGCTTGGTGGAGTCCACGACGAGTATAACCCCAAGAGCCTCGCTCCCCAAGACCCTCAGCAGGGGATCGAACCTCTCCTGCCCGGGCGTCCCGAAGACGTCTATGGTGAACCCCTTGTACTCCACCTTCCCGTGATCCAACGCAACCGTAGTTCCGAGCCTATCGACAGATATCGCCCTGTTCGATATGGCATGTACGAAGCTCGACTTTCCGGCGTTGTAGGGGCCGGTTACGAGGATCTTGGGTATGTACGCCCTCACGCCCCCCGGCTTGACGACCTTGAACAGCACCGCCTTTCCCCTCACCTTCGTCCAATCGACCTTGAGTATGCCGTAGTAGTGACCCAAAACCACCCTGTGGTGAATACCGCCAATCGTAACGACCGCGTTCGAAAGCTCCTTGACCCTCTCCAAGACCTCCTCGGGATACGGCCAAGCTGTGAAGTTGGAAACCAAGACGGAATCAGAAATCTCCCTCCACTCCTCGAAGCGATCGAGCGTTTTTTCCCCACATATGTCGAGGATCGTGGAGAGGGATCCGAAGACGACAAGATCGTTCTCCTCCAATACCTTCTCCAAAACCCTATCGTATTCGTTCAGGTCGGTCGGATCCCTAACTACGTACCTCTCCTTCGACTCCGCTCCGACGTAGTGGGAGTAGGCGTCGACTATCGAGAAGTTTTCGAACTCGTCCACGAACCATCCGAACTCCCTGAACCTGTTCCTCAGGCTGTCGGGACTCATCGTGGAAGTCACGTAAGCGCAGCGGTAACCATCTTCGAGGTTCCTGAAGAGCGTCTGCATCGCGAATACATCTCCCTCGACTTCGGGATCTATGTAGTATGTTAGGGTCTTTCCCTTGGGGATCTCCTTAAGCAGTTCGTCGAGCACGGGTATCCCAACCCTCATGAGGACACCTCCAAAACGTCGCCCGAGATCGTAAACTCCCTCCACTCAGTTCTAAGAGAAGGACTGACGTACCTCAGTTCCCTCCTGTCCCCGTTGTCCCTTAGCTCTATCACGCCCGTGAACAGTTGTTTGAGCATGGCCACCGTTCTCTCGTCGTGCATGTTCTCGTCGACTGTGTAGAAGGCGAACGCTCCGAAGCTCTTTATCCTGTTCGTCAGGACGTGGAGGAATCTGAAGACCGTGTGGGGGTTCATGTACATCAGAACGGTTGAAACGGAATCGAACGCCATCACGACATCCCTCTTACCCGACCTGAGGTACCTCTCAAGAAAACCGTTTATCCTAACGGAAATTCCGGTAAGATCCATTATGGAAACCCTCTTAACGTCCTCCGTGTCGGGGGCGTCGGAGAAGATGGTCTTCGATACGCAATCTATCACCTTTACCCCTTCAACCCCGAACCTCCCGAACCAATCCAAGACGCCCTCGGCCGTGTCCTTCGTAGTTACGTATATCCCCCCGAAACCCTCGCAAACCTTCTCTTTCAGAATCGTTCTCACGAGTATTGTCTTTCCAACGAGGGGCGGGCCGAGAACCATTATGTTGTTGCTGTCCACGTCGATGCCGAGGACATCTATTCTCATTATCATAATCACAGTGATTAATCGGATATATAGATTTCTGTGCCAAAATCCGTTTATATGTAAGGATGCTGAGAGGCAAAGTCTTATAAAAATCGTGTGAATTGGCGTATGCTATGAGGGAGGTTGTCGAGCTCAAGGGTCACATCATAGATTCGATGATCCTGCCGAAGGTCTTGGACACGATCATAGAGATGGGCGGGGACTTCGAGATATTGGAGCTCAGGGTGGGAAAGACGAAGACGGACGAAAGCTACTGCAAGATGGTCGTGGAGGGGGATGAGAAGCTATTCGAGGAGCTCGAAAAGCTGGGAGTAATTCTGCCGAAGAAGGAGGTTAAGGTCGCTCCCGCTCCTGCGGACAAGGTTCTGCCGGACGGATTCTACGCAACGACGCACCATCCGACTTACGTTTACATAAACGGGGAATGGAAGAAGGTAAAGAACATCGAGATGGACTGCGTTATAGTCATTGAAAACGGGGAGCCGGTTTGCAAGAGGCAGGGGTTGGTTAAAAAGGGCGATCTCGTCGTTGTGGGGCACGAAGGAATAAGGGTTGAAGTCCCTCAAAGGCCGAGGGAACCGACGGACATATTCGGATTCATGACCTCCGACGTTAGCGCGGAGAAGCCCGTGAACTCTCTCATAAAGAGGCTTGCAAAGGAGATGAAGAGGGTAAAGGAGGAGGGAGGATTCATAATACACGTTGTTGGCACAGCCGTAGCACACACAGGTGCGGACGAAGCGCTGGCCGAACTGATAAGGAGGGGATACTGCCAAGCTCTGTTCACGGGAAACGGATTCGCCGTGATGGACATAGAGAAGCAGTTGTTCGGCACGACTTTGGGCATGGACAAGAACACGGGCAAGGTTTACAAGGGAGGGTACAGAAACCACCTGGTCGCGATAAACGAGATGTGGAAGGCGGGAGGGATAAAGAAAGCTGTAGAGAAGGGAATTCTGAAGTCGGGCGTGCTTTACGAGTGCGTGAAGAACGACGTTCCCTTCGTGATAGCGGGTTCGATTAGAGACGACGGACCTCTGCCGGATACGATCACCGACGTTATGCAAGCGCAGGATGAGATGAGGAAGTACATATGGCAAGCGGACGCTACGGGTAACGGGATGTGCATAATATGGGCTTCGATGCTCCACGGCATCGCCACGGGCAACATGCTTCCTTCTACGGTCAAGACCGTGATAGTAGATATGAATCCATACGTCGTCACCCGTCTGCTCGACAGGGGAACGACCCACGCTTTGGGAATCGTAAGCGATCCGGGAGTGGTTTTGCCCATGCTCGTAAACGAGATAAAGAAGCTTGAGGAGGAGAGGTGAGATGTTCTGGAATCCGAGCATCGAAAGAATGCCACAAAAAGATCTGAAGGAGCTACAGGAGAGAAAGTTAAGAGCTTTGGTTTACTACGCTTACGAATACTCCCCCTTCTACAGGAGGAAGTTCAAGGAGATGGGGCTACAT
>CAZQJR010000094.1:0-10619 GCA_964592825.1 uncultured archaeon
GATGAGGCTCATGCACTTGGGATACAACGTTTACGTCGTCGGAGAGACCGTTACGCCGAGGATAAAGAGGGAGGACTTGCTCATAGCCATATCGGGATCGGGTGAGACGACTTCCGTCGTTAACATAAGCAGGAAGGCCAAGGAGCTAATAGGGTCGAAGCTCGTCGCCATAACCCAAAACAAGGATTCTACTCTGGCCAAGATGAGCGACATAGTAGTTCTGCTTAAGGGGAAGACCAAGGTAGAGAGAAACGACGAGATAGCCAAAATAGCGCCTTTGGGGACGATGTTCGAGTTAACGGCCTTGATATTCTTGGACGGGCTCGTGGCGGAGTTGATGAAGATCAAGAACCTAACCGAGAAGGATTTGGAGGCGAGGCATGCGGTTTTGGAGTGAGCTACCTTATAAGCTTTAACTTTTCGACTATCTTGCCTATTCTGTTTTCGACCTTGAAGAACACGGCTGGACGGTCGGATCTTCTTACGACCAACCTCTCCCCCGTGACCACCTCGTGTCCGTCGGCGACGACCAAAGCCTCGTCGTCCGTCTCCACCTCGATCCTCCTCTCCGGATGGACTACCCAAGGCTTCCAACCGAGTTTGAAAGGAGCTACCGGGACTACGAGTATCGACTCCAAAGAGGGGTCTATTATGGGGCCTCCAGTTGAAAGGGCGTAGGCCGTGGAGCCTATGGGAGTCGAGAACAGCATTCCGTCGCACCTCATGTCCTCAACCTCCGTTCCATCGACGGTTATCCTAACCCTTATCATCCTCGCCGGCTTCGACGTTAGAACGGCGATCTCGTTCAGCGCCAAGAGCTTCCTCCCTTCAACCGAGCATTCCAGTCTCATAAGTTCCTCCGTCTCGAAATCCCTCAGAGCCCTCCTTAGCTCCTCTCTGTAATTCTTCGAATCGCAGTGAGTCAAAAGCCCCACCTTTCCCGTGTTTATCCCGAAGATGGGTGGAGTCTTTACGTCTATGAACTGCAAAAGCCTTAAAATCGTACCGTCTCCCCCGACGCTGACTATGAAGTCGAACTCCTTCGCCCTCCCCCAATCGTCGATTGTCACGGCGTCGATACCCATACCCTTCAGGAACTCGAGCACCTCCTCCGCGAGCTTCGAAGAATCTGGCTTGTAAACGACGCAGGCCTTCATCCGATCAACTCCAGAAGTTTCCCGTGAAGTTCGGGGTTGGCAACGACGAGGGTCAACCTTTCGTCCATCGTGAACCTCTTGCCCCCCAGATCGCCTCCCTCGATGTCCGTCGCAACCGCTCCCGCGTTTTCGGCTATGAGCAACCCGGCCGCGACGTCGTATATCCTCAGAAATCCTTTGCCCGCTCCTTTTCTCATGTCGATGAAGCAGTCCATAGCCCCCTCGGCAACGAAGCAGAGTTCCAGAGAGGCGCATCCGTATATCCTTATTCTCTTGAAGCCGTAGTCCTTGAACGGGTAGTAGAATATCGCGTCGCACTCCGAGATATCTTCGGTGTTCGTGACTTCTATCCTCTCACCGTTCTTGAACGCCTTGCCGTTTGAGGTGTAGTATTCGTCGCCCGTCGCCAAGTTCATGACGTAACCGAAGAAAGCGGACGCGAGGTCTCCTTCGGAGAAGCATAGGGATACAGAGTATATCGGAATGCCCCTCGTGGCGTTGAAAGTTCCGTCTATAGGATCCAAAGCAACGTACACGTCCCCTTCCCCAACGACCCCCGCCTCCTCGCTCACAACCCTTACGTCGTAATTCCTAAGAACGGAAAGGGCGGCGTCCTCCGCGACTTTGTCTATCTTCTTTGTAGGTGTGCCGTCCTTGCCCATTCCAACTGTCTCCCCGCTCTCCCTCTTTCCCGCAATCCCGGCGATCGCATTCCTAACAGTCTTGGCGACTTCCCTCGAAATTTTGAGGGCTTCAGTTTCGTTCATGTTTTCTCCTACGGACGTTGGCGATATATAGTTTGACTTAGACGAACCTGACTCCCAACTCCTTCATACCGTTCCTAATCGCTATGTTTATGAGAAGAGGGGTTATGCTTTCCACGATACGTGAATTTCTGAGCCCACCCGCGTCGAGAGCCCTCAATCCCCTTATACCGTTTGTCATGTCTATCACGACCCTCTTCGCCTCCTCGTCGTCCCCGCAAACCGCCACGTCCCACTCGAACTCAGCGTTCAGGTCGGCGAACTTCTTGGCGGGTATGTTGTGATAAGCAGCGACGATTCTGCTGTTAGGAAGCAGACTCGCCATCTTCTCAGCAGCCGATCCCTCGGGTAGGTTCACGTAAACGAAACCCCTATCCGTCTTCTCCATCGGAACTACCGGAGACACAACGATCTTATCGGCGAGCTCCTCCCTGAGCTCCGCCACGGTATCGAACGCGTGCTTCCACGGGATCGTAACGATGGCGACGTCACAGTCCTTGGAGGCGGATCTGTTATCCGAACCTCTGATCCTTACCCCGACGATCTCTCCGTACTCTCTCGCCTTCGCCTCGGCCTTATTTCTGTCTCTCGAACCAACAACTACGTCGTAACCCAAACTGGCGAGCCTGAGAACGAGACCCTTCCCCAAACTACCGGTTCCTCCGAGCACCGCAATTCTCATCGACCGATGTACGTTTACCCAATATTTTATAGTGTCGAATTGACTTTGATCCATGATACCCGACGAAAGGATGCTCGAACTGATAGATCTGCTCGAAAGGGGGGTTTCCGGTCAGAAGATCGCCGACGAACTTGGAATCAGCAGGACGTCAGTTTGGAAGATGATCAAAAGACTCGAGGAGATGGGATACGTTATAGAGGCGAGGAGGAGGGTCGGATACAGGCTCGTCTCAAAGCCCGACCTTTCCCCCTACGAGGTGGCGAGGGTTTGTAGGGGGTCTAAGATAATCGAGGAGGTGCACTATTACGAGGTCGTAGATTCCACTAACACCAAGGCTAAGGAGATAGGGAAAAGGGGAATACTCGTAATAGCGGAGAGACAGACGGCGGGGAGGGGGAGGTTCGGTAGGAGGTGGATAAGCGAGCCGGGAGGTCTTTACTTCACCATCACCCTTCCGAATTCCCTTCCCATCGAGGACGTGCCGAAGCTTACGTTGACCACCGGCGTTGCGGTTGCGGAGGCCATCGAGGGGAGGTTGAAGTGGACTAACGACGTGCTGATAGGTGGAAAGAAGGTCAGCGGCATACTCTGCGAATTGGCGGGGGAGGTGGAGGATCCGCTCGTAGTGGTGGGAATAGGGATAAACGTCAACAACCCCGTCCCGGATTACGCGACGTCCCTAAAGGAGGTTCACGGAAGACCGCTTAATCGCTCCGAGGTGCTCGGAAAAGTCCTGAAGAACTTCGAACACTACTACCTGAAGCTGATCTCGGGGGAATGGGATGCGATAAGGAGGAGGTGGAAGGAGCTCTCGGATACCTTGGGCAGGCGCGTTAGGGTAAGGGTGGCTGGAAGGGTTTACGAGGGGTTGGCCGTGGACATCGACGAGGACGGAGCCCTTCTGTTGAAGAGAAACGGCGAGATCGTAAAAATATATTCGGGAGAATGCTCGTCAGTCCTCCCAGAATAGTCTCCCCTGCTTCTGCTTTATCGCCGGCTTTTCTTCCCTCCTCAAGCTCCTCCACCTTATCCATTCCATAGGAGCGTCCTTGCTCATCCCTCCGTGGCTCGTAAGCCTCTCCCTAACCCTTATAAGCACGGGAGCGTTTATCGAAACTCCGGCCACCAACGCCTGCCCCTTCGTCAATCCGGGTAGCTCCTCTATCATCTCCCTCCCCAAACTCTCTATGCTGTTCCTTATGTTCTCCTGATCCGCGGGATTGACGATTCTCATTATTATCTGGGTCATGCACTGGCTAAGTATGTCGGAATCTATCTTCGAAGGTCTCTGGCTTATAAGACAAACGCCAACGCCGAACTTCCTTCCTTCGGCGAGTATCGTCTTCAGCACTGGGTAGCTCCTCGCATCCCGCGAGGCGAAACGGTGGGCTTCCTCTATTATCACGAAAACGGGATACTCGAGCTTTTCACCATTTCTCCCCTTCTCCGCGTTTATCCTCGCGTTCAAAATTTTCTTCAGGAGAACGCAGGCGAGAATCTGCTGTTCAACCTCCTCCATGTCCGTCAGCTGGAGAACCGTCGCCTGTCCGGGTCTGAGTATCTCCTTGAGATCCATGTGCTCGTAGTCGTCGAGAACGCTCATGTTCTGGACGTACCTCCTTATCCTCCATATGAGTCCGTAGGCCGTCGACCTCAAGTTTGGATCCGCCTCCGCCACGCTCTCGAGTTTCTTAATCATTTCCTCGCTCGTCCAATTTTCCCCGGCGAGTTCTCTGTAAATTTCGTTGAGTAGAGCTTCCATCTTGTCCGTGAGCCTCGGAAGGAGGGTAACGAGCTCATCGTAATCGAGCTCGCACACCCTTATCTTTATCTCCCCCTTTCCGAGTATCCTGACCCGGGGAACGTAGTCTCCGTCCCTGAACTCCTCCAGTCCCTCCATCTCCCTCAGCGTGTGATACTCCCCGTGGGGATCAAGAATTAGTAGCGCGGCCGAATTGTATGGCTTCAACAACTCCTCCGCAATGACTCCGGCGAGATAACTTTTCCCGCTCCCCGTGGAAGCCAGTATGCACATGTGCTCGCTCGTAACCAAAGCTGAATCGAGAACGACCGGCACCTCCTCCTCTCTGTTCAAAAGGTAACCTATGTGCATTGATCCTATCTCGCCCTTCCTCTTCTTCATCAGAACCTCCTGAATCGTCTCCGCCTCCGCCAGATAGATTGGCTGTCCGGGTTTGGGGGGTATGCGGGGGTTTACGAATCCGAGCTTGGGGTCGAAGTATCCCATTATGGTCGCCCTAACTTCGAATAGCTCGAATTCCCTCGCGTTTATTCCCAGCGCCCGAACTATCCTTTCCGGACTGACCGTGGGCTTGGACAGGTAGATGTCCGGATATAGCCTGAGGGGATACCTCTTGATCACCCTGCATATGACCTTCTTTCCCCCGAGCTCGTAGTAAACGAACTCACCGCTCTTCAGCTTAGTCTTATCGGGGGTTATGAACTTGAACTCCAAGGGCGACTCGGCCGGCCCCTTTACGAGACCTATGGGCGTCGGCATTCAATCGAAGTTCGACGGTCGGTATATTTATATTCCTCCCGCGGGCTTCTGCTTTAAGATGAAACTCGTCACGTGCGGATTGCCGTATGCGAACGGGAAGGCGCACATAGGTCATCTAAGGACGTACGTGCCAGCTGACGTGTACGTTCGTTACCTCAGGCTGATGGGCGAGGATGTTCTGTTCATATGCGGTAGCGATTGCCACGGCACCCCGATAGTCGTCAACGCCGAGAAGGAGGGGATAAGTCCCAAGGAGCTCGTTGACAGGTATCACGAGCACTTTAAAAGGATATTCAAGGAATTGGGAATCGAGTTCGACTTCTACGGAAGGACGGATGCGGATTACAATCATCGCAGAACGCAGGAGATAGTAAAAAAGCTCATCGAGAAGGGTTACGTTTACGCCAAGGAGATCGAGTTGGCTTACTGTCCAAAGTGCGACAGATTCCTGCCGGACAGATACGTGGAGGGGATATGTCCCTACTGCGGTGCAATTGCGAGGGGTGACGAGTGCGATCAGGGGTGCGGAAGGCACTTGGAGCCGGGAGAGATTAAGGAGCCGAGATGTAAGATATGCGGAAGTAAGGCGGAGTTCAGAAAGCAGAAGCATTACTTCTTCAAGCTTACGGCCTTTAGAGATTTTCTAATAGATTACTTGGAGAACAAGCTTAAGGGAACGGAGAACGCCTTAAACTACGCGAGGCGGTGGGTTAAGCAGGAGTTGAGGGATTGGTGCATAACGAGAAACTTGGAGTGGGGGGTCAAATTCCCGGGAGAGGATCTGGTCGTTTACGTCTGGGTGGACGCTCCGATAGGTTACATCTCCTTCACCGAGCAAGCCTGCAAGCTCAAGGGATTGGATTGGAAGGAGATATGGCAGAACGGAGAAATCGGCGATATAACCCACTTCATAGGGCTCGACATCGTCTACCACCACTGCATATTCTGGCCGGCGATGTTGAAGGGGGCGGGCTATTCGTTGCCCAAAGCTGTGGTTGCGTCGGGAATGGTGAAGGTTGAAGGCAAGACTTTCTCGAAGACGAGGGGATACGTGGTTTGGGTTGAGGACGATTACCTCAAGGCCGGGTTCGATCCCGATTACCTGAGGTACTACATAGTGAACTACACGTCGCACGAGAAGGATCTGAACTTCTCTTGGAAGGTGTTCAGGGACAAGGTGAACAGGGAGGTAATAGCGACGCTGGGCAACTTCATATACAGGGTTCTCCACTTCTCTTGGAAGAACTTCGGAAGGGTCGAGGGGAAAGTCGATCCCGCGGTCATGGACAAGATCGCCGAGGTCAAAGATAGGATCGTTAAGGCTATAGAAGAGTGGGAGTTCAAGGAGGCGAGCGACGCCTTCATGGAGCTCGCGACTTTTGGCAACGAGTACTTCCAATCCAAAGCGCCTTGGGATCTGATCAAGACCGACAGATCGAAATGCATGGATATTCTGGCTTCGTGCGTCCAGATAGTCAAGGCTCTGGTGATATTTGCCTATCCCGTCATGCCCAAGACAATGGGCAAGCTCGCGGAGTTCTTGGGAATGAACATGGCCGAAGTCAGGCTCGAGGACGCGCTGAAGCCGGTGGGATCGATAGAGCTTAAGAAACCCTTCATACCTTTCGAGAAGATCGACGACAGGAAGATCGAGGAGATGGAGAGGATAATGATCGAAAGGATAAGGAAGGCTGAGAAATCTGAGAGGAAGGAGGAGCTCGTGGATATAAAGGACTTCGCCAAACTCGACATAAGGATTGGTAGGATAGTCAAGGCAGAAAAGATAGAGGGTAGCAAAAAACTGATGAGGCTTGAGATAGATTTGGGCAACGAAGTTAGGCAAGTCGTCGCAGGAATTGCAGAAGTTTACGAGCCCGAAGATCTCGTCGGCAAGCTCGTTCCCGTGCTCGTGAACATAAAGCCCGCGAAGCTCATGGGAGTGGAGAGCAGGGGTATGGTTCTGGCCGTCGACGTGGAAGGAAAGCCGGTGCTCTTACATCCCGACAGGGAAGTCCCCTTAGGTTCCAAGGTCAAGTGAATCCTTCAATTTTTCCGCCAGCTTGAACGGATCGCTCGAAACGACCGAAGTTCTCGCCAGCAGTTCCATTCCTCCTATATCGCAGGTGGCAACGTCCAAGCGACCTCTGTCCACCAACCTCGCTATGCATACGTCCTCCTTATCCAAGGGGGGCATGAACACGGCCAAGTTGAAGCTCTCCACGCCTATCTCCCCGTACCACCTGAGTATTACGCTCAGAGCTTCGGGCAGATCCATTAAATCGTTCGATATCATCACGACCTCCTTCTCCTTAACGGGGGTTAAGTGGAGCATCGTCCTAACTTCGAAGAGCTCGAACCCCAGCCCGAGTCTCTTGTGGATCTCGAAAACGTCATCGAAGTAATCGGAACCGAAATCCCTTTCGTACCTCTCCCTCACCGCGTCGTAAAGTTCCTTCGTGGAGTACGGTTCTCTCGACAGCAGCACGTGGGCGTGACCGTGCACGACGCTCGCTCCAGCCCTCCAGAGACAGTTCCACATGAAGAAAGGATACCGGGCGCGTTCGTCCTCCCTCCTCGCCTTCTCTATCCACTCGAGCGAAACTTCGAAAAAGTCCCTTATCTTCTCCTCCTCCCACACGAACGGATCGTGCTCGTTGAATATCACGAGTCCGTGAAGGACGTCGTATTTCGCCGAGTTGCTTGCGGTTACGCAGTGTCTCCCCCTCACCCTTCCGAAAACGTCTTCTGCCGTGGTCTCCTCCGCCCTGCAGAACCCGCACTCCCCAACATCCACCTTAGTGCCCCTACCCTCCATCCTCCTCTTAGCCCTTAGCTCGTTGAACAGCGTGCTTTCGAGCGTCAGCCTGTTCGTAACCCTGACTATCCTCTGCCCTACCCTCCTCCCGTTTACGACAATCCACCCCGTCCCCACGTAGTATCTGTAGATTCGGTGAAAGAGGGGGAAGACGAGCTTCGGGAGGTCGAAGATCGAACTCATAGCAGGAAGTCGGGTATGATCTGCTTTCCTATCACGTCGTAAAAGCTCTCCCTCTCCCTTATGACGAACCACCTGTCTCCATCTACGAGAACCTCCGGGCACCTCGGCCTCCCGTTGTACTGACTGCTCATCACGAATCCGTACGCGCCTGTGTCGAACACAGCTATTATGTCACCCTTCTCAACCTTCGGAAGCCTCCTGTCTTCGGCGAGCACGTCCCCGCTCTCGCATATCGGCCCCACTATCGTGTAGGTCTCCTCCTCCGGCGCGTCCATCTTGTTCGCCACCGCCACCCTGTGATAGGCCCCGTACATCGCAGGCCTTATTAGGAGGTTGAACCCCGCGTCGACAGCGACGAAGTTCTTGTAGGATCGTTTCACAGCGTTGACCTTGGTCAGAAGTACGGTGGTGTTTCCGACTATGCTCCTCCCCGGTTCGAGCCATAGCTCGGGATCTGATCTAAGCTCCTTGGATCTCCTTTCGAACACGGGCAGTATGGAGTCTGCGAACTCCTTCGGAGTCGGAGCCCCCTTGCCCTCGTAATCTATCCCCAAACCACCTCCCAAATCCAAGAACTTTACCTCTATTCCCATCTCCTCGAGCTTGATAGCCACGTCGAACAGCCTGTTTAGGGCTTCGACGAAGGGTGACGTGTCGGTTATCTGGCTCCCTATGTGGCAGTGAACGCCGACGGGAACGACGTTTGGCAACTCCAACGCCATCCTGTAAGCGTCGAGCACGTTCTCCCAAGGTATCCCGAACTTTGAAGTCCTCAGTCCCGTCGCGATCTTCGGATGGGTCTTAGGATCTATTGAGGGGTTTATCCTGAACGCTATCTCCACCTCCTTCCCCTCCTCCCCCGCGATCTCCGATATGGTGTATAGCTCGTCCAAGCTGTCCACGCTGAACCTGACCCCCTTCCTCACCCCCATCCTGATCTCGTCATCTCCCTTCGAGTTGCCGTTGAATAAAATGTCCTCCGGCCTGAATCCGGAAAGCAAAGCCATGTAAAGCTCACCCGCACTGAACACGTCCGCCCCGAACCCCCTCTTGGCTATCAACCTCATTATCGAAAGGTTGTTGTTAGCTTTAACTGCGTAGAGGAGCTTGGCGTCGGGAAAGGCATCCTCGTAGGCCTTCATGTTCGATTCGAGCAAACGTCTGGACGTGACGTAAAGGGGGGTTCCGAGCTTCGAGACGAGGTCGAGAACGCTAACGTCTTCTACGTGAAGTATGCCGTCGACGCTCCTGAACATGGCATGGGGTGGACTCGATAGTATTAAACGTTTGCTCACAGACTTCGAATCGATGTGGAAGATATTCCGCCCCGACTCGATACTCGTTTGGGAGGATCCGGTGGTCAGGGAACGCCTCGGTTGGTACAGGGCGGTAATGGAGAACGAAAAGCCGGCGAAGTTCATGATATGCAAGAGAATACCGGCGGAGGATCCGAGGAGAATGGACTTGGACGGACTTTGGGATCTCCACCGCGAGCTTTCGAAGGAGTTCGACGAAATATTCGACGGTATAAGGAACGATGCCCTGAAGTTCGAGGAGCTCGAGGTTGCGAGTCCCAACTTCTTGGACGTGAAGGCGGAGATAGCGAACAGAATCTACGAAAGCTGTTCTTTCTGCGAGAGGCGGTGCGGAGTCAACAGGAGGGAGGGAAAGATCGGCGTGTGCGGGGTGGACAGAACGTACGTTCACAGCTACTTCCTCCACTACGGCGAGGAGGCGCCTCTGGTTCCGAGCGGGACGATATTCTACGGAGGTTGTAACTTCAAGTGCGTTTTCTGCCAGAATTACGACATAAGTCAGGAGTATCCGAGGGACGGGGTCGTGGTCGATGCCGAGAGGCTCGCGTTGATTCAGAAGGAGCTCAGGGAGGAGGGAGCGAGAAACGTTAACCACGTCGGAGGCGATCCCACTCCCAACCTCAACACGATTCTCGATAGCCTGAGGTACTTGGACGTCAACGTTCCTCAGCTGTGGAACAGCAACATGTTCTGCACGGAGGAGACGATGAGGCTTTTGAGGGAGGTAATCGACATATGGCTCCCGGACTTCAAGTACGGGCGGGACGAATGCGCGGAGAGGCTCAGCGGAGTTAAGAACTATTGGAAGGTCGTTACGAGGAATTTAAAGTGGGCTCACGACTGGGCGGATGTGATAATAAGGCACCTCGTCCTCCCGAACCACGTCGAGTGTTGCACCAAGCCCGTGCTGAGATGGATAGCCGAAAACTGTCCGAGGGCTCTGGTCAACGTGATGGAGCAGTACAGACCGGAATACAAGGTTGCGAGAAATCCGGAGAGGTGGAGGGATATAGCGAGGAGGCCGAGCGATGAAGAGATGAGGGAAGCTTACGAGTACGCGAGGAGGTTGGGCATCGAATTCGAGCAGGTTAGCTGATGATGACCGTAATTACGATAATAATAATTATTTAAATGATGAGAAAAATCTAACAACAATCATTACAATCTTTCGATTAAATCAA
>CAZQJR010000095.1:0-2446 GCA_964592825.1 uncultured archaeon
TCATGGCGGAGGCCAAGCCCGTTTGGGTTCCCCACGAGGAGGGTTTCGAGGACGCGCCGGTGGAGGATTACATAACTTCGAAGACGAGGATGATAATCATCAACACTCCGAGCAACCCCCTTGGCGTGGTCTATCCGAAGGAGTTTTTGAAGAAGATAAGGGATCTCGCGGTCGATCACGACCTTCTCGTCCTATCGGATGAAATTTACGAAAAAATAATATTCGAAGGTGAGCACGTGAGCTTGGCGTCGCTCGATGATATGTTCGAGAGGACGATAACCGTAAACGGTTTCTCGAAGGCCTACTCGATGACGGGATGGCGTTTGGGATACGCCGTTGCCGATGAGGAGATAGTAAGGGACATGAACAAGATACAGTCCCACTCTGTCAGCCATCCGACGTCCTTCGTTCAGTACGCCGGAGTGGTTGCGCTGAAGGGCGATCAGAGTTGCGTCGAGGAGATGGTGAAGGAGTTCAGGGTTAGGAGGGACATGATAAAGGAAGGGTTGGACAGGCTCGGATTGGAGTACGCCCCACCCAGAGGGGCCTTTTACGTGTTCGTGAACGTCGAAAGGGACGGAACCGAATTCAGCGAGGAGATATTGAGAAGGGAGTACGTTGCCGTAACTCCCGGGGAAGCGTTTGGGAGAGGTTACAAGAATTGGATCAGAGTCAGTTACGCCACATCCCGAAGTAACATAGAGGAATTCATCATAAGGCTCGAAAGATTTATGAATTCTTAGTACGATCGTCTCCTATAATTCGACCACATCGACTTTCAAACGACAGCCTTTAAATAAATCGTAATGAAAAATACGGTCGTTCGAGGGATGAGGGATGGGCGATGTCTTGATAATAGGAGAGCCGGGGACGGGAAAAACGAGAACGATATTCAAGTTCCTCCCGGATTTTAAGAAGATCGTGTGGGTAACTACGATTAAGAGCGCGGAGGTAATAAGGAGATCCGTCGAATCCAAGTTCAAAGTCGACCTTTGGGTCGTGGACACCCACACTTGGGTGAGGCGTCATACCCATACGGAAAAGGACGTAATAGTTAGCAATCCCATAAACTTGAACGAGGTAAGTTTGGCCATAGGAAGGGTTTTGGATCTCGTTGGGGAGGGTTATCTTCTCGCTTTCGATTCCATATCCGGTTTACTTCTCTACCACGCGACCCAGAGGGTCGTTCATTTTCTTAGGAATCTTCTCGTTAGAATAGAAAGCGATAGGGCGAGTGGGATATTCACGCTCGTTAAGAACGCTCACGACATATACACCGAAACCTCCGTAAGCATGATGTTCTCCAACATAATCGAGTTGGAGAGGAGGTTCGATAGCGGGGTCAAGAGGTACATAAAGTTGTTGAAGACGTTCGGATACATAGAGCCCGAGTTCGCCGAATTTACGATAGATTCCGAAGGAATACACATTCCCAAGCCCATAGAGGATTTCATAAGGGAACAGCTTAAGAGAACGTTCGCATGATTTTAATAGCAGATGTTCTCTTAGATCGTACGATGGCAAGCAAGCTCAGAGTGGCGGACTACATGACTAGAAACGTGATAACCCTATCCCCCGACGACACCGTCGAGGACGCGATAAATTTGATCGAGAAGACAGGGCACGACGGTTTTCCCGTAATAGATAGGGACAGGAGGGTCATAGGTTACGTGTCCTCCATAGATCTCCTTAGGAAGGATCCGAAGATGAAGATCAGGGACGTGATGAGCAAGGAGCTCTACGTTGCGAGGGACTTCATGGATCTAAAGGATGTGGCGAGAGTTATGTTCAGAACGGGACATTCCAAACTGCCAGTCGTCGACAAGAACGGAAGGCTCGTTGGGATAATAACGAACGCGGATGTGATAAGGAGTCAGATAGAGAGGGCGAGTCCCGAGAAGGTCGAGAAGCTGAAGAGGACGCTTGAAAAGATACACGGCGTGGAGGTTAAGGTGGGAAGGGGGAAGGTGAGCATAGACAGGCTAATACCCACGCAGACGAAGGTCTATGCGGACGAGCTTAAGGGTAGGGTTCACGAGCTCAGGAGGGGATTGGCGGAGCCGGTGGTTGTAATAAAGAAGGACAACAGGCTATACCTCGTCGATGGGCATCATAGAGCGGTCGCGGCGCTGAGGATTGGGGTTAAGGAGCTTGAGGCGTATATACTCGAGGTTCCGGAGAGCGTGGAGCTCGGGATAGAGAAGCTCGTTAGGAAGAAGGGAATAAAGTCCTTGAAGGACGTGGAGGTTATAGAGGACGTTCCCCATCCGCTCGTAGAGATAACGTTCAAGAGGGTGTGATCGGGATGATACTCGAAGAGCTATACGGGGTTCTCGTGGACAGGAAGGTCAATCCGAAGGAGGGATCCTACACATCAAAGCTGCTGTATCACGAGAAGGGAGTGAACGCGATACTCGAAAAGCTTGGAGAGGAGTGCGCGGAGCTA
>CAZQJR010000096.1:0-2530 GCA_964592825.1 uncultured archaeon
CGTGTACCTCCTCACTCCGATAAGGCCTCCGACCCTCAACGTCGAGCCCGCGGATGAAATGGGAATCGTCAGAGCCCACGCAATTTTGGGGGATGTCGTGGACGTAATCGATCCGGAAGTGGGCGAGTTTTCGACCGAGTGTTTCTCCTCCGTCGAAGAGGCGGTTAGGGCGATTCTAAGCAGACATCCAATGAGGGAGGATCAGCTTAAGGAATTTCTCAAGAAGTTTGGAGAAGACACGAGCGTCCTCGATGGTATGGAGGGGATAAGGAGGATAAAATACCGTGGACACACGTTCTACCTTATGGGGAGGTGATGGAAACGATACGTGAGGTTTTAGGTCTGGTCAAACCCGTGGTCGTTGAGGAGGAGCTGAAACCCGATGAGGTCGTCGAGTTCTTGCGAAGGAGAGGACTCGAAAACACGCCCGTAGTCCTGAACGTGGAAGGTTGGAGGGTCGCTAAGAATTTTGTGTGTTCGAGGGAGCTCTTGGCCAAATACTTGGGGATAAAAAAGGAGGACATAGCCCGTTACCTCTCGAACGTCGGATATGAGAGGGTTAAAATTTCCGAAAAGGTACCACTCAGAAGGAGAAGGCTGAAGGTAACCGACTTACCAACAATTAAATATTTCAAAGGAGATGGTGGAAGATACGTTACCGCCGGAGTCGTCGTCGCTCGATCGTTGGACGCGGATCCTCACAGGGTGGAATCGTACAACGCCTCGATACACAGGATGATGGTTCTCGACGACGACAGACTCGTGGCGAGGCTCGTTCCTCCGAGACACACGTATCTACTTTGGAAGACCGCCATCGAGAGAGGCGAGGATCTCCCAGTGGCCATCTGTATAGGCGTACATCCACTCGTTCTCTTCGCATCCGCCACAAGGGTTCCCTTTGGAAAGGAGTTCGAATACGCGTCCGCTTTGATGGGTGGACTGACCCTTCTTAAGATCAAGGACACGCTCGTCCCACCTGCAGAAATCGTTCTGATCGGTAGAATAACGAGCGAAAAAGCTGAGGAGGGGCCTTTCGTCGATATAACCGGAACCTACGATAGGATCAGGAGAGAACCCGTGGTCGAGATCGATGAGGTACTCACGGTAGACGATCCAATATACTACTCCATAACCCCAGCGAGCTCCGAACATCAGATTCTCATGGGTGTTCCCTACGAACCGCTGATATACAGAGCGGTAGCGAACGTTTGCAGGGTTAAGAACGTCGTAATGACCCCGGGAAGCAGACACTACTTCCACGCGGTGGTTCAGATAAAAAAGGAAACCGAGGGAGACGGTAAGAACGCCATAATAGCGGCGCTCTCGGCCAACCCGAGTCTCAAGGGTGTTATAGTGGTGGACGACGACATAAACGTATACGACTGGAAGGACGTGGAGTACGCCATAGCGACGAGGTTTCAGGCGGACGAAGACTTCGTCGTAATCGGAGGTGCGAGGGGAAGTAGCCTCGACCCCTCAGCTGAGGAAACGACGGCGAAATGGGGTATGGATGCGACTAAAAAGCTTAAAAGAGCGAAGGACTTCGAAAGGGTGGTCTAACTTACTCGCCCAAGATGTCGCTCAGATCCCATTCCTCCTCTTCGAACTCGAACTCCTCTTCCAAGCCTTCTTTAAGCAACTCCTCTTCCTCCATCGCTTTTCTCTCCTCGAACTCTTCGACCTCCATCTCCTCCATAACTTCGACCTCCTCCTTTAGACTTGTCAGAGCGTGCTTCACCATCTGTCTGAACTCGTTCAGGTTGGGGGCATATATTTGCCAAGCCAATCTGCTGTCCTCATCATCCCTTCTTTCCATCCTTCTAATTCTATCCAGAGTTTTTTTCGCAGTCTCGTATATCCAATAGTCCCTCGTTTCGCTCTCCACGACCACCAAGTTCTCAGGTCTAACGGAGACGAACAACCTCCCGTTCCTCTCGAATACCCTAACCTTTCCCACGACAGCGACCAGCGCTGGAGGCTCTATGTCCATCAACGATTCGAGCGCGTCGGGTTGGAATCGGCCAATGTAAGCGTAAAAGGCTCCCGTAGGATCCGAAACCCTAATCCTCCATATCCCAGTATCCGGCTTTATCTCATCCTTATCGAGCAAGGCTCCAACCATAAACACCCTGTTAACCCTCTCCCCCAACGGCGTGAGAACGTAAACGGGCGCTTTGTCCTCCTCCGCTCTCATCCTATACGTCGATCTAACGAGCTCGTAAGCGAAGATCCTCTTCGCCACCTCTCTCCTTCTAACGCCGTTCATATCTCCTCCACCTCCTCGAGCAACCTATCCACTTCCTCCCTTCCAACGCCTTTAAGAAAGCTGACATCGTTCACGATAAGATACCTCCCTCCCCTCGTTCCCCTCACCTTCAGATACCTGCCCAAAAGCCTTCCCTTGAGCTCCGAAAGTACAGCGTTTCTGTCGAGCCTTTCGGTGGCTATCCTCTTGGCCTTCTCAAGATCGATTCCCGTAAGCTTTTTTATGTTCTCCTCGTTTAAAATTATCTCGTAAACGTTCTCACCG